>JBKJYK010000242.1:0-8727 GCA_046715515.1 Candidatus Nitrosocosmicus sp. | reverse complement strand
TTTCTGCTGTACAATGGAATTTTTTGAAGAAATTGCAAAGTTCAGGGCGGCAAGGGTAATCTATTCAAAAATTCTAAAAGAAAAATTTAACGCTCAGGATCCAAAATCACTTCACTTGAGGTTCCATGTCCAGACCAGCGGTGAATCGTTAACAGCTCAACAAGTTGACAATAATATTGTTCGTGTCACCACGGAGGCTTTAGCTGCTGTTTTGGGGGGTTGCCAATCATTACACACAAACTCACGTGATGAAGCCTTAGCTTTGCCAACCGAAGACTCGGTTAAAATCGCTCTTAGAACCCAACAAATAATTGCATCAGAGACAGGGGTTACAAAAACTGTTGATCCTCTTGCCGGTTCTTACTATATAGAATACTTGACTGAACAAATAATAGAAAAAGTAAATCTATATTTAGACAAAATCGAAAAAATGGGGGGATCATTAGCAGCTATTGAAAATAACTTTTTCCAAGAGGAGATAAGGAAAAATGCGTATGAGCTAAAAAAAGAAATTGACGAAAACAAAAGGGTTATTGTTGGGGTAAACAAATTTAAAGACAATAAGGATGTGGAGCCAAAACTAAATGTTATCGATCACCTTCTTGAAAAAAAACAAATAAATTCACTAAAAGAATTTAAAAAATCTAGAGATAACATAAAAGTCCAACACTCTATTTCTAATCTTGTTTCCTCGGCAGAAACGCCGGATGTCAATTTGATGCCATTTATTATTTCTGCGGTAAAAAACAAAGTAACACTTGGCGAAATTAGTGACGGATTTAAAGAAATATTCGGTTTTTATTCACCCAAAATTTCTTTTTAAATATAACTTTTTATCTAATTTCAAAAAGTTTTATTGTGTTGAGATTGTTACCTAATATTGCATTTAAAATTTTTCCACCCGCCTCTGATTTTTTATCTATTTTAAGTCTTGCTTTTTTCCCAATTAGATTGCTTAAAAGCAATTCATCATCTAAAAACAAATTAATTTTTTTCCCAATTAGGCCATCATCGACTACAAAATAAATATGTGCTCCTGACTCAGTAACACTAAATTGCATTTCGTCCCCTATCGATGGAGTTTTGGCTTCTACATCTATACTTATGCCCAATCTTTTTTCAATTTCTGAGATTGTGCTTCCACCTTTACCTATTATTTTAGGAATTACCTCTTTATTTACTGAAATTTTAACTCTGTCGTTCGAAACAATTTTTATTTCAGCTTGGGAATCAAACCTATTTATTATTTCCTTTATTTTCGCTTCTGCTAACTTGTTAATTTTATTGTTGGAACTAGATGATTTTTTATCAATGTTTTCTAAAGGAATTATGACATTCTCTTCCCCATAGGAGTATATTTCATATTCTGTTTCCTTGGAAAAAAAATCCTTGATTTCTACTATGGGCCTTGCCAAATCCTGTTCTGTCATACCTGAGGGGACTTTTACGGTAAGGTCCAATTCATAAATTTTTTTGATTTTTCCTTCTAGTATAAAGATAACCGTATCTATAATATGAGGAATCATTCCCAGCTCGATTTTGCCAATAAACCTTTGAATTGCATCTAAAGCTTTACTCGCATGAATTACACCTATCATTCCTATACCCGTCAATCTTAAATCTGCAAATAGTTCAAAATCTTTAACCTTTCTCACTTCATCAAAAATAGTAAAATCCGGTCTAACTAATAACAGGAGATCTGAAACTCTCTCATATCCGTTTTTAAAAGAACCATACTGAACCACACTGTCTGGAACTTGTAAATCCCTGGGGGACTCCAATGTTTTTACTAATTTATTATTTAGTACGTAGTGTTCGGCAATACTGCTGGCAAATGTACTTTTTCCAGAACCTGGCGGGCCGGCAATTAAAATTCCCTCTGCTTCATTTGATAGCCTATTTATCAAATCATCACCAATATCATAATCACCAAGTGACAATTTTTTTATGGGCCTCACGGCTGTGATCTCAAATTTGTTCGATATAGGTTGCTGGGTAATCACAATCCTGAGATTCTTATACATTATAACATAACAACCCTCAAATGCGATTTCAATGTTAGACATCCTTTTATTTTTTTTTACAGAAAACAAAAAATCTATTATTCTGGTTAAGGTGGTTTTATCAAGCTTCTCGTTTGAGATTTTTTCTAACACAAAATTACCGGGTGTTCCTTTTTTAGCTAAAGGCTCGATTCCTTCTATTAAATGTACACTCATTGTTTTCTCGTCAAAATACCTCTCAATGTCATACTCTTCCGAAATCTCTGTTTTTTTATGGACATTTGAGATTCCTGTAGCATCTGCAACGAGGTGCTGGACGTAGTCTGCCGTAAATAGGGTGGCATTTTCGTTCTTCGCTATGTCGCTGATTATTGAGTCTATTCTCCCATTCTTTGCTAGTTTTATCTCTGAAAGGCTTGGCTTTTCGCCCACATAGTTAACACCAATTTTTTTCTCAATACTTTTTTCTCTGATTCTTTTTAACTCCAGCAATCCATCAGTACCATGCTCTTTTTGCTTGCAGGCTTGTGATTGTAATTCATCAATTACCGCTCTGGGAATTATGATTTCATAGTTTTCATTGATCTCGTTATTGTCGATTTTTTTACTTATCTCACCATCTATGATAATACTTGTGTCCAATACAATTTTTGTCTTCAAAGTGATCTATAGTTTCTTTATTACTTGAATTATTAAAAAAGGTTACTAGTTGAAAGATTCAAATAACTTTTTTTATTGTATTTTGCTTTATCTGTGTGTTAAATATGGCAATGATAATGGATTCTTGTAGTGTGTTAACAAGTTATATTATTGGGCTAAAAATAATAAGTTAATTTAGTTGAGTAAATTAGAAATTAAAAACATATCCAAGATATTTTCACTAAATACCGACAAAGGCGAAAGAAATAAAGTTTTAGCTGTTAATAATGTAAATCTGTCAATTGAAGAAGGTCAATTTATTTGCTTTGTCGGCCCGTCTGGATGTGGTAAATCCACACTTCTAAACATCATTGCTGGATTGGAAAAGCCCTCAAGTGGTGAACTAGTACTTAATGGGAGACCCGTTTTTGAAACAGGGCCAGACAGAATAATGGTATTTCAAGAAAATGCGTTGTTCCCTTGGTTAAGTGTGATTGATAACGTTGAATTTGGACTAAAGATGGTTGGGGTTGAAAAGGAGAAAAGGCAAAAAATCGCCATGCATTACCTTGATATGATGGATCTGGGCAAATTTGCTAAATCATACACATATCAACTATCTGGTGGCATGAAACAGAGGGTTGCCATATCGCGTGCTTTGTCTATGGATCCGGATGTTTTGTTAATGGATGAACCATTTGCTGCATTAGACTCTCAAACTCGTGATTTGTTATTAGTTGAGCTCCAACTGATATGGGCAAAAACTAGAAAAACAATAATTTTTGTGACCCACAATATATCTGAATCAATTTGCCTGGGAGACAAGGTAGTTGTTTTCACTAAAAGACCCGCATCAGTAAAGAAGGAGATAGTGATTGACTATCGAAGACCGCGCCTATCGGAGGACTCAAACCTATTTGAGTATGCAAGATTAGTTTTGGACGAACTAAAAACTGAAATCATTCAGTCAAAAAAATAACTGACACTTTATAACTTTCTCAATACTTCAACACCTTCATTGAAGTCATTAGGTGACGTAATCATTACCTGGTCCGCAAATTCCTCAATCTTGTAAATGAATTCTAAAATGTTATTCTCGTACTCTTTCCAATCAAGTCCAATCATTTTTGCAGCGTTGGTGTTTTTTTTCGAAGGTACCATCACACATGGAATCAGCTTTGTTGCATGGGTTTCTAACAGCTTTTTTAAGTCTTTTACTTCTTGAAGTGAGTCGATTGATTGAGTTACCAAGCCATGGGGGTTTGATTTGATTTTTTTTATAAAGCCCCTGAAATCAGATACCCTGTTAGGTACTGATAAATACAGATTCATCATCTTATCGTATCCCAATGAATTAAGTGTTGCAATGACCTCTGTGGGTTTTGAAAGTGATGATTTTGAATTGGCCTTAATGCTTATTTGAGGCTCATCACCCATAATAAACAATAAACCCTTTATTTTCAAAGATATCGACTGAGTTGCAAACTGAATTATTGAGTTTATATTTCTGTCCCTTGTCCTAACACTACAGCTTAGGTTTACATCTGCATTGTCTGTGTTTTCCCTTATTAAAGCAGCTCCATGAATGCTGGAAATTCTGGGTATCCCTAGAACTGAATCCGTGATGTGTATATAGTTTGTAAAATTTGCGATTGTTCGAGCCCTGCTTAAAAACTTTTCAATTTCTTGGGATAACGCTTCCATATTGACGGCTGAATCGTAAAAAATCTTAGGCGGATTTAGTTCATAAATAATTTGCATCTTTAATTTTATATGAAATAGCTTATTATATCTAAAAAAGGTTTTTAAAAGTTGCATAAATTATATCTTTAGTATTATTGATTCCTGAAAAACAGTTCTATGAATTACTTTTAAACAATGAAAAATTAAAAATTCCCTCAGATGGGGATATCTTGGATCTGAATAGGGGAAAAATTCGTGCCAGCGTATTGGTTATTATTCATTTTTCAGAAAAAATTCCATCAGTAATTTTAACCAAGCGCAGTCATTTTTTAAGTAATCATTCGGGAGAAATATCATTTCCGGGTGGGAAATTTTCTTCCAATGATAAATCAATTTTGGATACCGCTATTAGAGAGACATATGAGGAGATAGGGGTTGTTGTAAATAAACAAAAAATCATTGGATGCCTCCAACCCACATACACTTTTACTTCTAAAGTTTTGATATATCCATTTGTTGCTTTACTTGAAAATATCCCAGGTAACCTTAAGCCAAACATAGAGGTCGAACAAATAATTAGCTTGCCTATTGAAAAGCTGATGAATTCTTTTTCGGAAGATAAATTTCATTCAACTAAAAAATGCATCATGTACGAATTTTTAGTTGATGATTATTTCATTTGGGGTGCTACGGCACGGATATTAAAAAACCTGCTTGAGATGATAACAAAATGATGTGATGCGTTATCCATATCCAAACTGATCTAATATTTGCATAAACTTTTTGTTGAACTCAAATGTGGATAAATTCCCACCAATGTCTTTTGTTTTTATGTTACTCATAAAGATTTTATCAACGGCTTTTTCGATTTTTATTGATTGGTCTGTTAGGTTTTTATCATTATGTTTGTCTCCAAGCCATTCAAACATCATTTTCAATGCCAAGATAAAGGATGTGGGGTTGGCAATATTTTTGCCTGCAATATCAAACGCGGCTCCATGGACTGGTTCAAACATTGCAAATTCATCTCCAATATTCGCAGCTGGAGCTAAACCTATGCTTCCGGTAACTTGTGCCGCCTCATCTGAAATTATATCTCCAAACAAATTTGTGGTTAAAATTATATCAAACCGATTAGGGTTCCTTACAAGATCCATGGAACACGCGTCAACATACATTTCCTCTACATCTACATCGGGAAAGTGTTTTGATATTTCTTTAGCCGTATCAATAAAAAGCCGATCGCTTTTTCTTAAAACATTGGATTTGTGAACTATTGTTACCTTTTTATTTACTCTATTACTAGCCAGTTTAAAACCATATTCCGAAATTTTTCTAGAAGCTTCTCTGCTTGTTTTTCTTAGAGAAATGACTGTGTCATCATCGGAATAAAACTCCCATCCTACATATAGATCCTCTGTGTTTTCTCTAACCGTTACCAAATCCACATTTTTTGATATGGATGGGATGTTGGGGTAGTTTTTTGATGGACGAATGTTCGCAAATAATTTAAAATACCTTCTTAAAACCAGAACAACATCTGCGGCAGATTCCCCCACGGGTGATTTCAAACAGGCTTGGGAGTCTTTTATAGTGCTAAATGATTCTTCTGGCAAAGCTGAATTAAATTTTAATAGCGCATTATCTCCTGCTTCCACTTTTAGTATTTCAAATTTCAAAGAGGATGACTTATCGTGTATATTAACCAAAATTTTATTTATGCATTCGGAAAGCTCAGGCCCTATTCCATCGCCCACCAGCAATGAAATTCTATAGGTTGTCATTATGGTATAAGAAAAGAAATAACATTGCCAAACGTTTCAATTTTCATTTTCAATCAAATTTTTTAACATGCTTGTATTAATTGCGTCAATCACGGCCTGTACTGATGTTACTACTATGTCTTTGCCAGATTTTCGAGATGATATTACATTGCCTTCCTTATCCTCAACTTTAACTGAAACTTCCGCAGAAGCGTCTGAGCCACCTGTGATCGAGTCCAATTTGTATTCGCGTATCCTTATGCTGGCAATCTCATTGGCAATGGTTTGGATTGCTTTTAGCACCGCATCAACTGGCCCGACACCAGTTTCTGATGCAATAAAATCTTTGTCATGGATATTTAGCTTTACGACAGCTGTGGGTATGATGTGGAGGCCAGTGACTATATGGAACTCGTTTAGTTTGAACCTTCCGTCAAATTTCTTATTTTTTATTACCTCGGAAGCTATGGACAATAAATCTGACGTAGTTATTGCTTGACCCGAATCCGCTATTATCTTTTGTTTGTCTACAATTTGTTTTAACTGCTCTTCTGTGGTTTTAAGTGCGAATTCGTCCAATATTGATTTGATGCCGTGTGTTCCTGCATGCTTTCCTGCTTGTAGCCATCTTTTTCGACCGACTAATTCGGGACTGATGGGCTCATATGTAAGGGGGTTGTTCAATATGCCGTGGGTGTGAATCCCTGACTCATGACCAAACGCATTTTCACCAATTATGGCTTTATTTGGCTGAACAATTATTCCCATGGTATTTGAGACAAACTTTGACACGTCGTACAAAATAGTTGTTTTGATGTTGTGCTTGTAGTTATAAAGACATTGCAATGCCATTACCACTTCCTCAAGTGATGCGTTGCCTGCTCTTTCACCTAAACCATTTATTGTTACGTGGGCACATGCTGCCCCTGCTTCAAATCCTGCAATTGAATTTGCAACGGCAAGGCCAAAATCATCATGACAGTGCACGCTAACAGGCAAATGAGTACTCTCAATTACATCGTGTACCAGTTCGGAAATGTATTTTGGCGTAGAATACCCCACCGTATCTGGGATGTCTATTCTATCCGCACCTGCCTCCGCCACTGCTTTGAATACCTTATTTAGAAACTGTCTGTCCGATCTAGTGGCGTCTTCTGCAGAAAACTCCACCTTCATACCATGTTTTTTTGCATACTCAACAGCAAACACCGCTTTTTCCAGAACCTGCTCCCTTGTCATTTTTAACTTATACTCCATGTGTATGTCAGATGTTGCAATAAAAGTATGGATGTATTTCAGATCACAATCAATTGCTACATCTATGTCATTTTGTACTGTTCGAGCCAGGCCGCATATATCCGCTTTCAGGCCCAGTTTACAAATTTTTTTTACAGCTTCTACCTCTCCCGGGGAAACCACGGGAAATCCGGCCTCTATCGCATCAACCCCAAGCTCATCGAGCTTCATGGCGATGTCTATTTTTTGACTTGGGGAAACGGATACCCCGGGAGTCTGTTCCCCATCTCTTAATGTGGTGTCAAAAATTCTTACTTTCCGGCTATCAAAGCTCATCAATGATCGCGCCCCTTGCTAACGCCGAAACCCCCGTACGTGCTACCTGTATTATGCCATAGCTTGAGACTAAATTTTTAAAAGCATCAATTTTGTCTGGAGTTCCTATTAACTCAACTGTAATAGTTTCATTGCTGATATCCATTATATTTCCCCTATATATTGATGCAAAGTTGGCTATTTCGATTCTGGTGGTTGGATCTTTTGCATTCATCTTAATTAATGCTAATTCTCTATACACTGCATTTTCCTTGTCCAATACATTAACTTGAATAACGTCTATTGTTTTCCGTAATTGTTTTACTAGTTGCTCTAAAGTTTTTACGTCTGATTTAGTTGTTATGGTCATTCTGGATAAATCAGGCTTTTCGGTAATTCCGACAGTAATACTTTCAATGTTAAAGTTTCTTGACCTAAAAAGGTTAGTGATTCTGAATAACACCCCTGGCTTGTTTTCTACAATAACTGATAAAATATAGAGGGTGCTATTGCTATTATTTGTAAAAATGGGTTTAGCCTCCATAAATAATCATGCCCCCACAACCATATCTTTTAATCCCGTTCCTGGAGCAACAAATGGATAAACGTCCTCATTGGGATCAATTGGCACATCTATTACTGTAGCTACATTTGAGTTTATGGCTGTTTTTATCGCCTTTTCTAATTCATCCATTGACTGGACGCGAATGCCTTGAGCTCCATATGCTTCTGCGATTTTGCAATAATCTGGAATGTTTTTTAAATGCACCCCGCTATATCTTCTGTTGTAGAAGGTACGTTGCCACTGGGCAACCATCCCTAACATATGATTATTAAGTATAAACACAATTACGGGAAGATCTTCCAGCACTGATACGGCCAAGGAATTTTCCGTCATGTTAAACGAACCGTCACCTGCAATATCTACGACGGGAACGCTAGTTCTTGCAGCCTTTGCCCCTATTGATGCCGGAAATCCAAAACCCATCGTTCCTAATCCTGTGGAGCTAAAGAATGTTCCGGGTGCTATAACATCAAAATGCAAAGATGCCCACATTTGACACTGCCCCACTTCTGTTGTTACTATT
>JBKJYK010000241.1:0-6078 GCA_046715515.1 Candidatus Nitrosocosmicus sp. | reverse complement strand
CTTTTATGCTAACCCTTATGGCTTCACTATTATTTATATCCTCGGCAATTACGATCAATCAACCAATACCCCATCATATGCAGCAGCAGCAGCAGCAGCAGTGACAGATGAAGCATCGAGTGTATTTTCTGGTACTGAGGTCATATTTGAATATCCTTCCACATGGAAAGTGGAAAAGATATTTACATATGGAGAAGAAATTGTAGTAACCAACCCGCTAGAGAAAATGGCTTTGCAATAGGTTTACTAGATCAATATATGCAACAGGGCGCTAGTCAGTATTCTAGTTTACAGGACTTTGCTAATGACATGTTCAGTAAGTCAATAGGATTCACAATAATAGAACCATTTACTGAAAAATATTTTAATGGATTCCATGCAGTAGCAGGAAAGGCATCATATTTAGATAAGACGATTTATTTGGCTTTTATTGATAATCAGGGTCAAATCTATTCTTATAGTTATGAAGATGATATAAATGAATTTGATAGTATTGAAAGTCAAAGAACAATGCTAAAAATAATTCGATCTTTTGGTTTTCAATAGACTGTAATTTGTGTTGGCACCGTGTCAGATTTTAAGTTGCATCGCGTTGGATTTCACGTTTATACGATTTCTTTTATTTAAAAGCGGGTCACAGATAGGTATTATTATGTGAAATTAATTCCAAATTGGTCTCTTTTGTGCTACAGTCACCATATCTTAATAATTAAAGGAGAATTTGAATACAGTATATGATATCACAATGAAAAATAAATAGTAGTCACTTTGCATTAAAGGGTTGTCTGATGGTTCTGAGTAACAGTATTAAACGTTTCCCTAGCAAGGGGGGTTAGGTCCAGTACAACAAGGTTGGCATACTCCAGTTTCACCTGCGGTAGTTAACCTTTCTGTTTCTGCCATTGATGTAGTGTTGCCGCCGCCGGTCATATTGCCCATTGAGCTCATATTGTTACCCATGTTCATGGTCATATTCTCATGTTGTGCTGCGAATGCTACTGCTGGTGATACCATTCCCACAACAAGGGAAAAAGCTGTTACGATGCCTACAATTGCAATTAAGTTTAACTTGTACATATATGCATCTACAGTAGTGTTTTGTTGCTATACAAGACCTACAAGTGTTTAATAATTACCATATATTCTTCTGTTACTGTACAATGAAGAAACCAGTGAAATCAGTGAAACCCGCTAAAACGGTTTTTTAAAAAAAATTATTTGAGGATGTTAGGGACGCCAGTTTGATTTGCGGAAGGTAGACTTTCTGCTTCTGTCATGTTTCCTGCCATTGATGTTGCGTTGCCGCCGGTCATATTGCCCATTGAGCTCATATTGTTACCCATGTTCATGGTCATATTCTCATGTGCTGCGAATGCTATTGGTGACGCCATTCCCACAACAAGGGAAAAAGCTGTTACGATGCCTACAATTGCAATTAAGTTTAACTTATACATATGTATCTACATTTAGGTTTTAATGGTATATAAGGCCTTTTAGATTTATGTAATGATTTGACAAAAGTGTTTGCATAGTCAATAGTAATCCAAAAGTGTGAAAATATGAAACAAGTTGTCTTTTTTTATTTGGAATTGCGGGTTCGGTGGAAACTATGAGGATTTCCACAGGGGTTTTGTCCATTAATTTGCATTTATCTTGATGGACTAAGGCATGTAAAATACTTGGTAAAATAAGTTAATTGGTATTTATATCCTCTTCAAGTATTTTGCATGTGTTAGATATTGTTATAATGTCTGGATTGGTTATCGACGTAATTGCGGCGTTCCTTTTGTATTACGGCAAAATATTTAGGTCAACAGAAACAATCAATCTAATGTCAAAACACAGCGAGCATGAAATAAGGCATAGGGTGATAGAAACACGGTTGGCAAGGTGGGGCGCAATACTGTTGATTGCAGGATTCATAATCCAGTTAGTAGGTTATGCAATCTACATGTAGACATAGACTACTATTGGTTATTGTTGGAGGTTAAACACAGTTATTTAAACGAAAACCTCGATATATTTATTAGAAAATTTTTCATTAATTTCAGTTTTAATTCACTTTACCACATTGCTTCCATGATAATACTTTTCATCGCGATTAAGAAAATTGGCACACGAGTCCACCCTTCTATAATCACCTGTTCTCAAAGACTCCTATGATAAGCAATCTTTTTATGGATTTGATGATGAGTTACAGATAGTAATCATGGCCACAGCAGAAAACAACAGAAGAGACAATGGAAACTATGTGGAATTTGTTCTGTATAGGGTTCCAAAAAAGAACCACGAACCAATGCTGCAAACCATTAGGAGAATTATAGGTATATTTGCAGAAGAGGATGTGCGGTTCGATTGCTTTAGTCTGATGGGCTCTGAAGACCTTCCCGGATTCACCAACATAACCAAAACCATGTCAGCCAACCATGACGATGAGGAGATATGGATAAACATGGTGTCATTTAAGGGTCGTCAACACCGGGATGAGATTGTGGCAAAAATATCAAGCGACAAGGAATGCCAAGAAGTTTACGGAAAGTTAATGAGCCTTATCACTCCAGGCTCTGGTTTCACTAACGGCGAATTCAGGAGGCTTAACTCTTAAGGAATAGGGGCCATGATGAGTACCTACAATACAGCACTTTGAGGCTCCTGCCAATGACCTTTTCTGATTACTTATCCATAGTGTATTCCCTACTCTTCATAAATGTGATAAAACTTAGCGATGATGTGCCATAGATGCCATCAGATAGCCAAATACTAAAATAGGTAGCGGGTTCGGTGGGATTAGGTTCCCTGAGGTATACGGGTTCGGATAATTCTCGGATATTGAAGGAATTGGATCTATGATCTGGAGAGAATAAACATGTATTAAGTAGATAACAAAAAGTATTAAATGTTTAATACACAATAAAATGCGTTTTTGTAATAATTAAGAAATTCTCAATTATAGCATACAAAATATGCTTTATGTTACCCATATATTATGGAATTAGTATGTTAGAATTACTAAGGGCGGAATTTGAAACCGAGATTCCTCTGTCATTGCCTTAACCATGCTGACATACTTTGTCTACAAGATTTTCTTAATGACAGTAACGCAAAACATTGGTCATTTATCATGGTTATCCTTGTATTTGGCATAGTCTATCCTTTAGTTTCTCGGCCATCTTGCTAGTCAATTACCAGCCAAAGCAAAGAACTTGCTAAAGATGAATCAGAGTCACAGGTGGCGTGAGTATAATTGTAAACACCCTAATACTGAATTTTATAGGACATAATTTTAAATTACGTATATTACATTATAATTAACTCTTTATTGATTTAAATTATTTACAATAAATGTAATTTAATATATATCTCATAAATACAAAGACATGTTTTTAAAATTCAATATTTCTTTTTATATACTTTGTAAAATGGTAAACTATTGTCTGGTTGTGCCCTTTACTTCCGGGAAAAACAGACCTTTCAAAGAAGTTTGAAGAAGAGAATGGTGGTCATAACAAGGAGCACGATGAATTTTACAAGATTGCCGGTATTTCTCGTGAACAGTTTTGGATACAAAAAAGTCCGCCAGGCAATAGCTCCGCTCCCGACCTAGAAATAGTTAGCATGGAAACAGAAAATCCTTCCAAGATGTTAAAAGAGTTTTCTACATCAAGTCATCCTTGGGCCATAAATTTTCGCGAATTCGCAAAGGAAGCATTTGGAATAGACTTTTCAGCAGTACCTATGCCTCCACTTGATGAATTAATAGTTGACTTGAATGAAAGAAGTAATTAAAAATTAAAATAATCTTCATTCAAGATAACGGATCTCCTCAATAGAACTGTTGAAAGATAAGTTTCGGTTGATAGTCCGCAATCTGTCCCTGTACATAAACCAGACTGGACCAATTTGTTTCAGTTTGTGGATTATTAAATAAATACCAGCAATTGGACCAGAACAATATCCCATATGGCGCCATACAATGGCCGCCTCTGATCCATAAAATTAATACCCCAGCATTAGAACTACCTGCGACCAAATCATGAGTAGTGAAAGCACCCATACCTGCTTATACAATGGGGTAACGTATATCCATTAGTTTGCTGAAGGAGGTTTGGAAACGCAGTTGCAGATCTATTGCCAGGACTGCCCATGCTGCTAATTATACTACATGTCCGTTAAACTTTTAATATTATTACTCATTGTTGCTTTTGGCATACTCCTTTGCGCCGGTAAAGTCAATCATTATACAGGGCTGATCTCCAACCACCCATGCGTTGTGTCCTGGTGGTATTATTGCAGTGTCTCCAGGCCCGCCCTCAATTTCTGTACCATCATCCATCACTACCTTCATTATTCCAGAAACAATATATGACATGTGAGGCGCCTGACAACTATTTGTTTTGACCAGGGGCTTGACACACTTTTCCCAGCTCCACCCTGGTTCAAATGTTGATCTGCCAATAGTAACACCGCTATCTGCAAAATTTGCAATCTCTATCTTCCCTTTTTCAAACGTTCTCACTTCATCAGGGGAAGAATTCAGACTCTTTGCCTGAACTTTTGTTGTTGTTGACATATTAATTATATCTAGCAATCAATAATTTGCTTATAAGTTTTGTTCTAAACTATCTAATTTTCTAATTATCTTTCATAAAATTGTAAGAAATATACAAGAATATATCTAAAATAACTTTTTTTTATAATAATGTGGTGTAGTAACAAATAATTATAACGAATATTTTTGTCAGTCCAAAAGATTTCATATTAGCGTAACTTTGTAGCATGCTCAGCTATGTTCGAGACAGCTATGATTTCATCTTCTTGGGTTTTGTTCAAAAGTTTTGCTGGAATTTATGAGAATGAAGGAATTAGTTAGCTAAAAGTGCGAAGTGAGGGAAATTTAACCCACAATCACTCCTTCTTGTACCTTAACCAGGCTTGGCCAACTTTGCCTACGAATAAAAATAATTTGATTCATAGGAATAGCCCATCATAGACCTTGGGGAATTGAACTTCTATCACATAATCAATGATTATTTTATTCATATAGTGTCTCTTAGATGATGATTTTAATACTCTAAAAATAATGGTCCACTGATCACCATGATGTTATATTATGGTTACATCCAAAAATAGATTTCATAATAAGATTATCACACCAAGGATAATTTTCGAAACATGAAAATGCAGTGGAAGCATTCTGTCCAACAGTTGTTGTTGTTGCACTCCGCTTACACCCTAAACGATTATTGCAAATACCACTAAAGCATCAATAGCCAAAGTTGATTTTTTGATAACATTAATTTTTATGGAAGTTACCATATCTTTTTCATATTTTTAAAAAAATCATAAAACAACCTATCGATACTATATCCATTCAAATGTTTTTCCAGTAATGTCGCCAGTTTGGCTATCCACTTCTACTTCAAATACGCCTACAAGTATTGTCAAGGTAGCCTAACTTTCCTTCGCATGGGGCATATAAAAAATCAGAACCGGTAAATCGCAATTTGCCATCAGCAGTAAAGCGCCCCAAGCCTTGTGCAGTATAGGTGACAATTTCGCCATCAGCAGTGGTGAAGATACCTTTCGCCTCCCCATAGTAAGTACCACTTTCTATTGGAATGCTCCAAAATGTTCCAGTGTTTGTGACGTCAATTCCTTTCATCTTGCCTGTCCGTATAAATGATGCCTCAATCTTTGTTCCCCTTTAATAATGCCTAAAACTCTTTGGCCTGTTACCTTACCCCTGACCTCAAAAACCGATTCTCCCAATGTCAATATATCAATGCTATTAGACAATAAACAGTATAAAAATAAAAAATAACTTTGCCCCATTATTATCAGGAATTGAATACATTACTTGTGAGAGGGACATATGTGTTAATAGGGTTGTAAAAAATATAAAATCTTTAATTTGCTAAATGATTAATTAGCTGCAAAAATAAAAGATCAAATTCCTTGAATCTAAAGGATAGTCCAGCATGGAGATACAAATTTTGATAAGTGTAGAGCAAGTAGCAATAAAATTAAGATAGATTTTATAGATGTTGCTGTAGAATTTATAATATTCAAGCACAGGCT
>JBKJYK010000240.1:0-4581 GCA_046715515.1 Candidatus Nitrosocosmicus sp. | reverse complement strand
ACTGATTGCTGTTACAATCGGCTCGTTGCTTTTTGCAGGCAATATTTGAGTTACATGTTATAATACGAATCTTAAATATTTGAGTTTGTTAAGTTAACCCTGCTACATTTTCCTGGTTTATTATTAGATAAGATAAGTTATTCACTTCATTGCAAATCAGGACAACATTATAATAATACTGCCAAAAAAACCAATAAAAAAAGATCATAAAATCGTTATTAGGTGTTTTATTGGTTTGTATTGGTGGTGACTAGTCAAACTTGACCATAAACGCAGATTAACAGCATCAAAATACACAGTAAAAAGGTTGTTGCATTTGTCTGTTTTGGATATAGTGTATTTCGTTAGCATGATATTTCATTGGTTTCGTGATATGCAGAAATATTTGTAGTGATATTGCCTGTGTCTTAGTAGGTTTACCTTTTTAATGCGATAATGAGTAGAAGGGGGAATTATCCGCCTTCATCTTATGCGGATAACCGAGGCTTTCCAAACCTATCTGATACGTTTTTGTACATGTCCAGTTCCTGCCTTGACAGTGGGCGGATCTTCATCATGGCGTCCTCAAAATGCTTCATGCTGATTTTAAGTTCTTGGGCGTGCCTTTCAGCTTCTTTGGGATCTGGGTATTTTTCTATGTGTTCCCTCAATGAAAGCATAATTGCCGCCGATGACAGTGACGCAATATCTGCGCCAGTGTATCCCTCCGTTTTGTCGGCCAACTGCTCAATGTTGACGTCTCCGGCCACGGGTTTCTTTTTGGTGTGGATTTTTATTATTTGCAGCCTGGAGTCACGGTCAGGTGGAGACACATATAGGATTCTGTCAAACCTCCCGGGCCTCAATAGGGCGGGGTCTATTATGTCGGGCCTGTTTGTCGCGCCTATCACAACAACATTGGTGAGTATTTCCAGGCCATCCATTTCCGTCAAAAGCTGGCTGATGACTCTTTCTGTGACATGGGAGTCCCCATGGTCCCTACCTCTTGTCGGTGCTATGGCGTCCAGTTCGTCAAAGAAAATTATGCATGGGGCTGCCTGCCTAGCCTTCCTGAATATCTCCCTTACACCTTTCTCGGACTCCCCGACCCATTTTGACAACAGTTCAGGACCCTTTATACTGATGAAGTTTGCCTCACTTTCGTTTGCGGCAGCTTTGGCCATCAGTGTTTTGCCTGTGCCTGGAGGGCCATAAAGCAAAATGCCCTTTGGAGGCGTTGCGTCTGCATAGGTAAACACCCCCAGGTATTTTAAGGGCCATTCCACAGCCTCTTGCAGTTCCTGCTTTATGGGGGATAGGCCACCTATATCGTCCCACTTTATGTCGGGAACCTCCACAAATACCTCCCTCATTGCAGAGGGCTCCATCTCTTTAATGACGTCCATAAAGTCTTGCATTCTGACTATAATTTTCCTTAGCGTTTCAACAGGTATGCCTTCGCTTGAAAGGTTAATGTCTGGCAACACCCGTCTTAGGGCCCTCATTGCAGCCTCTTTGGCAAGTGCTTGTAAGTCGGCCCCAACAAAACCATGGGAAATGTCCGCAAGCTTTTCAAGGTTGACGTCCCTGTCTATTGGCATACCCCTTGTGTGTATCTGCAGCACCTCCAGCCTGCCATCCCTGTTTGGAACCCCTATCTCTATTTCCCTGTCAAACCTTCCCGGTCTTCTAAGGGCGGGGTCGATGGCGTTTACCCTATTTGTGGCCGCTATCACCACCACCTTTCCCCTTGAGGTCATGCCATCCATTAGCGATAGCAATTGGGCAACGATTCGCCTTTCGGTTTCCCCTGTCACCTCTTCCCTTTTTGGGGCTATGGAATCGATTTCGTCAATAATGATAATTGAGGGTGCGTTTTTCTCGGCCTGCTGAAATACACCCCTTAGTCTCTCCTCTGACTCCCCGTGGTATTTGCTCATTATCTCAGGTCCCCCTATGGTGTAAAAGTTTGAGTTTGTCTCATTAGCTATTGCCTTTGCCAGAAGTGTTTTTCCGGTGCCGGGAGGACCATGCAACAACACCCCTTTTGGTGCCTCGACTCCCAGCCTCTTAAATAACTCTGGATGCCTTAGTGGCAGTTCTATCATTTCCCGAACCCTTGTTACCGCATCCCCCAATCCGCCAATATCTTCGTAGGTGATGGATGCATTCCCACCTTCTTTTGATATCTGCTCTGCCTTTGAGCTCTCTTCGGAAACAACGATTTCTGTAAAGTTATTGATTATGACTGGACCCGAGGGATTTGTGGCAATAACGACCAAATCCACCCTCCTGCCCATAACATTGATTGGTATCGTATCGCCTTTGGTCATGAGGGTCCCGTTTAGATATTCGACAAGAAACTCCTCTGCCCCCATTATCCTTAAAGGCTCGATGGGTGCAAATGTTATGCTTTTGGCCTCTTTGGACTCTACCACCCTAATCTCTATCAGGTCATTGATACCAACATCTAGCCTATTTCTGATGAGGCCGTCAATTCTAATCAATTCCCTACCTCTGTCTACTTCTTTTGCCGGCCAACTCAGAACCGTGGTTTTTCTTCCGGGAGAAACCAATTCCAGCGCGTCACCGCTGCTAATGTTTAGGCGCTTGGCAACTAGGGGATCAACACGCGCAATCTTCCTTCCAACATCGCGTTGTTCTGCTTCAGCAGCTTTTAGGGTTGCCGTTTCTTTAGATTTTTTATTATTGTTATCTGTGGGTCCCATGTTCATATTTTATCACCTTATCCATGTAATATACATTACATCATATATTAATATTTAACATAATGTCATTTATTTAGTGAAAGTAAAATATGTCAGAATACCATGTTTTAATGCAGGTCGTTTAGGTTTTTAGGACAAAAGAACTCAGGCAAAAGGGTTGTCCCCAATCAAATCTGTTGGCAAATCAATACCAAAACCTTTTCGGTTGGCCTGATCCCAATGCTTGGCTTACTATCACTCCCCTAGCCTCAATACCTAACAGTGGCATAATGACCCATGCCCAACCTGAACAACAACAAGCAGAAGGTCCCTCTAGTCTGAGGCCATAGGGTGGCCCAATCAAAGGTGGAAGCGGCAACATCGCCAAGGGTGTTTGGACATGGTGTTTCGGACCTGCACAACTTGACAACCTGGGTTTACTACTGGTATTTGGAACTGCTGCTGCCGATAGCATATTGATGTATGTCTTTGCAACCCACTTGCTCAATCGCAGCAGGTAGAATATGAAATTTGATCAATTGATTGCTTCTGCTGCTTAATGGATATCGGGCCTTTTTATTTTTCTTTTTTTTATGGTTAGACAATTGTTTTGCTATTTATAAATAATGACATGGCTTGAAATTTGACGGAAAAAAACAATGACAAGAAAGGATCAGATAAGAGAACGTTAGGTGGGGAATTCCACCAAAGAAAATTCTCTAACGTGTATTATCCTATTTTTCTTTTGCTATTCAAATATGCCTATTATTTTACCGGTTATGTTCTTAAATATATTTCCTGCAGGAACTGATGCATTAGAAATAACATTGCCACCTCTTTCAGTAGCACTTTCTAATGTTTCAGGGAGATTGCTTATTATGATTCCTGTTTTATTTAGTAAATTGGTTACTATAGAACCAACCCTTTCAGCAGTGTTTGTTGTTGACATATTTTCCTCGGATTCGCCTATGATTATGACCGTTTCATTGTTTTCGGTTTCTAATACCACTGCAGTTTTATTTTGCAAACTAGTATCATTAGCTAATACTGCTCCTGTAGAGTTTTCCTGGCCGCTTATGGCGTTAATTGGATTTAGCATGAAGATCAAAATGGATACTGCAAGTGTCACTAAAACAAAACTTATAGTCATATACTTTTTACATCATTGTGTCTAAAATATCTTTACATGAATAGTAGGTCATTGGATGAGCGCATAAACACCATTGTCTTCGGTTTTTATATCATACGTTTTTAGGGGTAATTCTGCAGGTGGATTTTGTGGTATGCCGTTTTCTAATTTAAAGGCGGACATATGCAGTGGACACGTTACGGTTTTTTCTTCCTCGTTTAGAAACCCCGTTGACAGGTCAGCATATGCATGAGTGCACATTCTATCAGTTGCGTAGATTTTGTCTTTTATCCTGGTTATGAGAATCTTTATGTCGTTGTGATCAAATTCCTTAATGTCACCATCATTTAAAGAATTTTTGTCGCATATTCTTATCCATCCCATGATAATTTGTTATCAATGCATCATCAATAAGTGTTATGCCTTTTCTTCGGTATTTTATTTGTATTTTGTTTAATATCTTAACAGCAACTGTCTCTCCTTGTTTATTTGTTGGTCTTGTGTGATCCAACTAATCTATTTATACTAACAAGAAATATGTTGTCAACGGGTCCGTGATGATTAGTGCTGATATTGGTATTATGAATAGGATTTGTCTTATATGGTGGACTGTTTACTTTAACTTTTTATCAATGGACTATTCACTACAAAACATCTTTGCATCTTGTCAAATAACAATACCTTAATTAGTGCACTGGATATCTCATTATATCTCATAGATCAGCGAGGGAATAAAAATAGAAAGATGTTGCTTTTGATCACGGA
>JBKJYK010000239.1:0-4368 GCA_046715515.1 Candidatus Nitrosocosmicus sp. | reverse complement strand
ATTATTTTGTTAGGGAGAAGTGATTTTATCCATTTGAACGCAACTATGATTGTTGATCCGGTATAACATCCATCATCGACCAAAAATACTGTTTTGTCCTTTATATTGTATGTTTCATTATGTATTCCAAACAATAAAATTTGTTTTTCTAGTTCCTTTTTTTGCTTTATAATTTCCATGTGTAGATATTCTTTGGAACAATCTTCGGATTCTGAGTGCATGTAAATAGAACCGTCTTGGAATAATGCCCCTATTGTGTTCTCCAAATTAAAGGGATTTCTTAATCTTCTGGACAAAACGATATTAAAACTTTTTAAAGATAACCTTCTAGATATGGTATCTGCTATTAATACTCCACCTCTTGGTATTCCAACCATGACAATGTTGTCTTTATTTTTATATTTGTTTAGTAAGTTTGCTAAAATACATCCAGCAGAATTTCTATCTTTAAACTTCATTTGAAACTTTAAATTTAAATTGAAAGGATAAAAAAAGGGTGTAATAGTCTTTATCCTGTAATTATTAATGAATTTTTCCTTGTTTTTCAATAGGTAAAATTTAAACCATTGGATAGCAATTTTTGAAACTTCTTCCATTTTTCCTTGTTCTTCAAAATAATGAGATGCTTTAGGTATGACTGCCAGGTCCTTTGCATTGGTTTTGGTGATCTCTTTATATGCTCTTTTGTTGATGCTGATTATAAATTCATCTTTTCCGCCGATTATAAATAATGATGGGGTTACAATTTTGTTCAGAATGCTGTTATCCACCAAATCTGTACGACCACCCCTTGAGACTATTGCTCCAATCTGATCAAATTCAATTGAGGCATTTAATGCCGCTGCGGTTCCAGTGCTAGAGCTAAAATACCCAACCACGAGGTGTTTCGTTAGTTGGTTGCTTCTAACCCACTGAGTAATAGATATGAGTCTTTGTGTAAGTAATTCTAAATCAAATCGAACATGTTTTGTAATCACATCCACTTCTTTTTCTTTCTCCGTTAGGAGATCTACTAATAGTGTTGCAAACCCTTGTTCATTAAAATATTTTGCAATAAATACATTTCGAGAGCTAAATCTGTTGCTTCCACTACCATGTACAAAAATAATAATAGCTTTTGATGTTGATGGGATAAATAAATTGCCTTTTATGCCCATGTTTGGTATTATTATATTGTCGTTGTACACAATGTATGAATTGATGCTGGTTTCTTTAAATTTTATTTGAACAAACGCAAAATATTGGTTTTTAATTTTATTGTTTTAAAATTAGGAAATATTATTTACTGTAAAAAAGGTATTTTGAAAAATAAATTTTTATTCAATAGAAAAGTTGCGTATTACGGTTGTTTTCGCCGCTGCTATGATGGTGTATTAAAATACTAAGTTGATATAAAAGCATGAAAATAATAATATGTTTTATTAGTTGTCCTTACAAAATAAAATAAAATAAAATAAAATAAGAGAAATGTATTTATGTTCAAAACATTAAGTCAAAAATTATATCAACGGTATATAATTACATTTTGGTATTAATATGGCAAATAGAATAAGCAAAGATGCTTGGGTTTCATTGATAATTCTAAGCTCAATTGCGCTTATAACTATGTATGGGGAGACAATGCTACTTCCTGCAATCCCAGATCTGGTTTATGATTTTGAAATTTCATATAATACATCTTCATGGATACTCACAGCATATTTGATTACTGGGGCAGTAATGACTCCTATTGTAGGTAAACTGTCCGATATCCATGGAAAGAAAAAAGTGTTGATCGTGATTATGGTTGTTTACTCTATTGGTACATTGCTGGGTGGCCTGTCTACCGATATTGTTCTCATGATAATCTCAAGAATTATACAGGGAATAGGGATTGCGATGTTTCCTGTAGCCTTTGGAATTATCAGAGAGAAATTTCCAGAAGATAAGCTTGCAATAGGGCAAGGCATATTTACTGCAGTGTTTGCTGGGGGTTCTGTTGTGGGACTTGGACTAGGTGCAACAGTTATTGAAAATTATGGTTGGCGCATGACTTTTCTGTCCATATTGCCATTTGCAGCTGTTCTACTATACATAATAATAAAATATATTCACGTTAGAGGGGAAAAATTATCACCTTCTGGAATAGAAAATGGTGTTGATATTAAGGGTACATTGACTTTGATTTTTATGGTGTCCTCATTTCTTGTTGGATTAACATTATTGCCAAATATTGTTACTACTACTGATGGTGCCACTGATTCTGAAAGTGTGACTATCAATAGTAATATTGATAATCTGATATTAACAATTTCGCTATTTGCTTTATCTGCTGCATTGCTTCCTTTATTTATTGCAATTCAAAGAAAAGCCAAATCACCTTTGGTTGATCTACAATTGTTAAAGGATGTAATTTTGCTTCCAACAAATGTTTTGATAATGACAATTGGAATTTCCATTTTTATTATATATCAATCAATACCAATACTGATACAAAGTCCATCACCATTAGGATTTGGAGGTGGTCCAGTTGATGCAGCCATGGTGCAACTCCCGTTTATGATTCTAACTTTGATAATATCGGTATCGTCGGGTTTTCTGATTTCAAAAATAGGTAATATAAGACCAACGCTTGTTGGAAGTATAATCAGTACTGTTGGATTTTTTTTGCTTTTTATGTACCATTCTACTGAGATTATAATAGTCCTAAATCTTTCTATCATCGCTATCGGACTATCATTTGCAGAAATCGGTGCCTTCAATATTGCATTGGTATCTGCTCCGTTGCATTTGAGTGGAACCGCATTAGGAATTACCATGTTATTGTTTCTCATTGGAATGTCAATTGGGCCTGCTATATCTGGCATATATTTGGAGAGTTTTCAATCGTCAGTCAAAGGTATTATTGGAATGTTTCCGTCAGCTTTAGCATACAATATGATTTTTCTTACAGCCGCAATGATATCTTTATCCTCTGTCTTAATTACTTTAGTAGTCGCAAGAAAAAATAGGTACAAAATTTCTCAACAAAATCAATATTGATATCATTTCATTTATTTTTGGATTGTTTAAAAAAATTCACATTGCAAAAAGAAAAACATAAATCAAAACATTTTATACTCTAGTTTCTTGTACTCAAAATTAGAAAATGGATAACTCAAATAAAATAAAATACATGGACTTGATTATTGATCCTAATAAAAATAGGAAATAAACATTATTCCAATTAAATTATGTGTCAAGTTTAACATGTAATTCTTCCTTAGAATTAAAACAAAATGCAGATATAATTCTTTTATAAAAATAAGTTGTTTCCTGTGTTAAATAAATACCAATTAACCTGTGTTGGTTTTTTTATATTGGTTTGTTTATTTGCTAACTTTTTATCATCCTCATCAAATGCATCAGATGCTTCCCAAAAAAATATAGAACAATTGAAAGATTTTGCTTTAGCTAAAATCAATGATGATAGAAAAAAATTTGGACTTGCTCCCGTTTTTCAAAGTAATAATACTGCAGCTCAGGTACAGGCAAATGAGTTATTGAGGACACAATTTATTTCCCATTTGACTGTGGATGGGTTAAAACCATACATGTTATATTCTTTGTATAATGGTACAGGATATGTACAACAAAATTTAGGACAGATCAGCTATGTTGATTCAAAAAATTTTACCCATCAGAACAACAAGCATAATGCGGAAAATAGTTTGACATCTTCTGAATTCTGTACGATTGCCAAAAAATTCTATTGTGCACCTATAAACCCATACAAAGCGATTGAAAACCTGGAATACTTGATGATATATGATGACAAAAAATGCTGTAACGATGGACATAGGAATAATACTCTAAATAAATTTCATACCCATGTAAGCATAGGTATTGCTTTCAACAAATATTATTTTGCCATGGTCCAAAACTTTGAAAATCGGTATCTGGAATCCGGTTATCAAATTCAAAAAGATGATGAGAACATAAAACTTGAAGCTAAAATTCTGGAACAAAACAAAATTAACTTTCAGATAAACCATGTTTCGTTTTTTTTAGATGATCACCCAACTAAAATAGTGTATGAGAAAAACAAATACAAGACACATTATGAATTGGGTGATCTTAAACTTATAGTGTCTAAACCTTTACCGCCATACATTAAATACCTGCAGCAGGATGATGGCTCTTACCAAATAATTGAAGCAAAGAAATGGGATTTAGATAAAAATGGTGTGAACCTGGAAATTAAACTGCCAGAAGATTTGAATGTTGAAGATAAAGTTCTGACAATGGTGGTATATGCCAAAAAAGCAGATAACATGAATGGCGGAAATGGCGAGAACGATTATTCTGACCTCCCCATTCCATTGACTTCGCATACTTTTTTCAATTCCT
>JBKJYK010000238.1:0-3312 GCA_046715515.1 Candidatus Nitrosocosmicus sp. | reverse complement strand
TAATGTATGAACTAATACAAAAAAAGGGTATACCACAGCTATAGACATTGCAAACTATCTTCATGTAAGTTCACCAAGTGTTACTAAAATGGTCAAAAGGTTAGACAAAATGGGCTACGGGCTACCTGGTTTATGAAAAATATCGTGGGCTTCAATTAACCCCGGATGGAATTGCCGTTGCAAAGAATATCCATAAAAGTCATGACCTGTTGGTTGAATTTCTAAAAATGATTGGGATAGACGAAGAGATCGCAAATAGGGATGCAGAAGGCATTGAACATCACTTGCATTCTCAGACCATGGAAAAATTAGAGAAATTTATAAAAACTGTAAAAGAAAGAAATGGCGGAAGTGGATGTCAATATGATGATAACAACTAATAACACACTTGCATGTGTTCTATATTGTCCTTATTATGGAAACAAGAATCATGGTGAATAGCATTAGGATAATGACCTTTGGTCCATTGTCAATTAGGATCGTCGTTGGGGCCATGTTCATAGTTAATGGGTGGCTAAAACTGATCTCTTTACAACAAACATAAGATTACTTTATGATGATTGGCTTGCCACAAGAATTCGCAACCTTGATAGGATTACTTGAGGTTATTGGCGGTGTTCTGTTGGTTGTTGGATTACTTACTAGATTTGTTGCCCTTTTGTTTGCAATAGAAATGGTTGGCGCTTTTATTATCCTTAATATTTCTACTGCAATTGTCCTTCCCAAGGGCTATGAATTTGGTTTGTTATCTATACCAATACTCTTGTTGGCCATTTGCCTCCATCATCAGTTAGAGAAATTGCAGAGAAGTCCAAGCTTAATGAAAGATATGTCAAGGAATGGCTTGGAGCAATGGTAACTGGAAAAATTGTAGATTTTGACTTGAAAACAATACATTTGCATTGACAAAAGAAAAGACACAGTACCTGACTCGGGAGAATAACGTATATAATTTTGCTGCATCAATGCAATGGATTCCTGTATTATCTCAGGTTGAAGATGAATTTGTAGAGTGCCTCAGAAAAGGCGGTGGCGTTCCTTACTCTTCCTACCCTCGATTACACGAAGCCATGGCCGAAGAAAGCTATCAAACCGTGGTTGTAGGTTTGAATGAACACATCTTACCATTAGTTCCAGATCTCTCCCAAATTAAAACAAGGGATCAAAGTACTTGATATAGGCTGTGGAATGGGAAGGCTGTAAATATGATGACCAAACATTTTCCTAATAGCAGCTTTTATGGATATGATTTGTCTGCCAAGGCAATTGAAGCGGCAAAAACAGAATCAACTAAGATGGCAAATTCAAAAACCGTTTTTCAAATACAAGATATTCTCAACCTGACTTTTAGGGAAAAATTTGATCTAATTACCGCATTTGATGCAATACATGACCAACCAAAGCCTAGTGAGGTATTGAGGAACCTCTATAAATCATTGAATGATGGCGGCATATTTCTTATGCAGGATATCCTTGCCTCAACACCATTGAAAGACAATATTGCACATCCTCTTGGTCCTTTCCTCTACACAATTTCATGCCTGCATTGTGTTTCTGTTTCACTGTCTCAAAATGGTGCAGGTCTTGGTGCAATGTGGGGTAAAGAAAAAGCTATTGAAATGCTGAAACAAGATGGTTTTTCAAATGTAGAGGTAAAAACTTTGTCCCATGTTTTTCAAAACTATTATTATGTTGGTTATAAAGGCAAGCAAGGAAATATGACAGCATGTGAATCAAGGGAATCCATTGGATAAATATGCTATTTTTTTACCTAAGCGTATATAGAAAACATAAAAAACAAACACAAATACAGGCATAACCTGTAATACAAAACACTGACCATTGCCATTGGATAACACTCCAGCTGAAGTGAATGATTCCTTTAAAGATTTGTTTTAAATATGGCGTATTATTGATATAGTCGTCATATATATTTTGTTATGGCAAAAACGATTGAGGGTGACAACAAACTTTCTTATTATTCTACTTTTGTCGATACTTGTGAATTAATAAGGGAAACACCGAGCAAAAATAAAAAAGTCGACCTGATCTCACGGTATATTTCCCTTTTGCATGAGGATTCACTACAAAATGCAGTATTGTTTTTGTCTGGAAAAGTTTTTCCGAGAGGATCATCACATAACCTAGACATAGGATTTAGGACAATATTGCAATCCCTGTTGGAAATTTCTAACCTAAATGATGCCGATATCGGGAGAATCCATTTAGAACATGGTGATATGGGGAGCATAGCAGAACATGCCGTATCAAAAAAACAAGTAGTTACTCTCTTTAACCAATTATGTGGTAAAGAAGGGGGCGAACAATTGACATTAAACGACATATCCATTCAATTCAAAAAAATAGCTAATCTTAAAGGACCGCACTCCAACAGTGATAAGAAAAACATTTTAAAAGGTTTGCTTATCCGATGCTCACCTTTAGAGGCAAAATATCTTGTCAAAATAATATCTAACGAGATGCGAATGGGATCTTACGAAGGTCTTGTTGAATTGGCCATTGCAAAAGCATTTGATAAGGACATAGGAAGTGTGAGGGAAACAATGCTTGTATCTGGAGATATTGCAAATGTGGCTCTATTGTCGAAAAGTAATTCCTTAAATGCAGTAACAGTAAAACCATTTGTCCCAATGAGCTTTATGTTGGCAGATGTCATGTTTACTGCAGGGGAGATAACGGAATATTTTGGAAAACCACTAATATGCGAATACAAATACGATGGCATTAGAGTGCAAATGCACAAATTCAAAAATCAATGCAGACTTTATTCCCGAAATCTTGCAGACATATCATATGCTTTTCCGGAGTTGGTTGATAACGCCTTGCAGACTGGAAGAAAAAGGGAAGAAAGACAACAAAAAAAAGAAATTCAACATATTGATGAAAATGGTTTTGATTTTATTTTGGATGGTGAATTAATAGCTTTTAGGTACAACAAGCCTTTGCACTTTCAAGAATTACAGAAACGGCTAAGAAGAAAAAACATGACAAAAGATATTTTAGCCGAAATACCGATCTGTTACGTTGTTTATGATGTAATGTTCTATGAAAACAAACAAGTAATCAAAGAACCACTTGAGAACAGGAAAAAATTATTATCAACTTTTTTATTTAAAGACTCCATCATAATTAAAGCACAGAGTGACATTGTGACAACTGCAGACGAAATTAACTCTAAATTCAAAAAAAGCAAGGAGAGTGGACATGAGGGCTTGGTAATAAAAGATCCCTTGTCGCATTATCATCCTGGAAAAAGGGGAGGGTACTGGATAAAACTAAAGGAGGAGTTAG
>JBKJYK010000237.1:0-4772 GCA_046715515.1 Candidatus Nitrosocosmicus sp. | reverse complement strand
TAGTAACACTTGGTGAACTTACATGAAGATAGTTTGCAATGTCTATAGTTGTGGTATACCCTTTTTTTGTATTAGTTCATACATTACCTCAAGGTAATCCTCCATCGCATCTGTGGTGTCGATACGCTCTTCTTTTCCTTCGCTCCTTTCATTATTGTGGGCATTTCGGATTGATTCAAGGCGATTATCACCATTAACATTTAATTCACCATCTAATCCCCTAAACAATGATATTCCCTCCCAAAACATTTTTTGTCGTTCTTTTTAGATGATTTACCATATAATACACATATCATCCATCAAGAAGGTATCAGCAATGATGTAGCATACATAATTACCATCCCTATTACAAATCCTGCAATAACGGAAGTACTTAGGAGGGAATGCTTCTTATTGTTCTCATTGTTGGTTTGATCATTGTTCTTATTGCTATCTTTTGCCATCATTGAGGCAATGGAAAACACTACTTGAAATATTGCACCGGCGCCTATTGCCAAAAATATTATTGCAGCAAAGGGAGAATACATAAATCCGCCAATCCATGTTCCTGCAATCGTGGGAACCCCAGCTATTAGCCCCATTAACAATAGTTTTCGTATCTTAACCTTACCTGCCTTAGCCATTGGAGCTACTATTGCTAAACCTTCAGTTGTGTTGTGTAATGTAAATCCAACTATTAGAAAGGTGCTAATGCGACCTGACCTAGCAGCACTGCAGCGCCTATTGCCAAACCCTCACCAAAGTTGTGTAACCCAATACCTATTGATATCATTAATGATATTGCTAGAGGTTTTGCCATCATTTCTTTTTCAGAGACTGTATGGTGTGCAGGAAATAGGGCCGGTGTTGGTGCCACTGCATTGGCAGTATGTGGGAGTTTTCTGGCCGTGGCCCGTTCAACAAGTTTTTCAGACACATACAACAATGACAAAAACGAAATGATAGTAACCATTGCAATCAATACCTGACCGTTAAAAGCTCCAGCAACATTTTCAATCGCAATTTCGTTACTTTCTACAAGAGCATCTATACCCAAAAAAACTAACAAGCCCACAGTAAGACTTAGGAAAAAATTGTACTTGTTTGTGCTTAATCTTTTTATGAATGGGTACCATAAAAGACCTATCAACACTGGGATAACTCCAACATACGCTCCAATTACCGCAAAAAAAGATGCTTGTTGTATGTTTGGAGTTGGGGCAAGAGCCGCAGATTCCACACCTTTGCTAAATCTTGTGCCATCAGAGGTTGTGATTCCAATCTCATAAGGCACCCCTTCATTCCAGTTGAACGGTATTATGACTTTAGCTTCTGCAAGCCTTTGCAAAGTTTTGCTTGGTTCAATTGCAGCGGCCGTTATTCTATCATTTACATCGGCTTGGGAGATTTCAATTGTCTCAGGTCCTGTGTTTCTAATCAATGATACAATTTCGCCTTCATGGAATTCTATTCTTTCAATGGTGACATCAGGCAAGGGTATTCCAGTATTAAGAATCGTCTGTCCTGGTCCAAAAAGAAAAACAACCATTACTGCCAATGCCACTAAGGGAATTATTGCAATAGCAACGGTTTTTGTTTTGCTAGGCCTGTTATCGTTTTTATAGCCATCATCAAAAGTGTTCTCTTTTATGTTCATTTCCTACATCTACAGCCTTCTCTTATTGTTCCATTAGATAGATTGGTCTGCCAAATAACCATTGCCACCTTTACTATGAGTCGAATTTGTATTAATTTCCTCTTTACCAATTGAAGTGATATTATTGTTGATCTCAGCCGGGTGGGGTGACTTTTCTCCCTTGTTCAGTGCTATGATATTTTGCTGATTTTTAGACTCTTTTACCAAGAATGAGCCAACCCAGCCTTTTTCTGCAAATTCGGTTTTGTGAGCGTGAAACAAATAGGGACCAGGGTATTTGTATGTGAACTCTAATATCCCTCTTTCGCCTTGTCCCATTGTCACTGCATCGGTATATTCATTAGGGGTTAAACTGGTTCCACTACTATAAAAATCAAACAGGTTTGCGTGTAAATGAAAATTGTTTATCTGGTCAAATTCAAGCATATTGACCAAGTATACTCGTACCAGTTTGTCCTTTTCGATTTCAATGGGTTGGTGCATATAATAATTGGAAATTCCATTTACGGTGTAAAAATTATTTTCAGTATCAAAATCCGTATCGTATCCATTCATTACCATAACCATTTCGTCAGCATTGGGTCTAGGTGAATCCTTGGGGTCAACAATATATACTCCATAAAGACCTCTTTGAATGTGTTCCTCCAAAGGCTGCACATGGCAATGATAAGGAAAAACTCCAAAAGGCTCGGCAATAAACTCATAAACAAACTTACCACCCGGCGCTACATTATCAAACACACCATCCATTTCTGATTTATGTATTCCGTGGAAATGCATTGTGTGGGGCTTCGAACCATTGTTTATGAAATTTATTCTGATTATGTCTCCTTCTGTTGCTCGAATGGTTGGGCCTGGAATTGTTCCGTTAAAAGTCCACGCATCAAAAAAAATACCAGGGGATATCTCAAGGTTCTTATCTTGTGCAATTATCGTAAAATCCCGTACTGTTGTCCCATTGTCATTTGTGGACACTCGCCCATAATCAAAATCCCTTAGATATTTCATAGGCTCTATATCCGTTTTGGACACAGTATCTTCATTCATAGAATCTAAAACGTCACCAGAAGTGTTGATAGAGCCATATCCACTCCCATGCCCGCCGGTAACGACTTTTTCGTTTTGCATTTCTTTTTCTTCATCCTGGCCATTTTGTGCAACTACTGGTAGTTTGCTAAATGTGGACACAACAAGTACTGCACCTAGTGACGCAGATAATACAAAAATAGAAATTAACATCATTCTTGCTTTTGGCAATAAAATATTTATGTTGATATAGATTATAAATGTTAGCCTAAGTAAAAGATTTTATCCTTGTTAAAATTTTATAGCACATATTAACTAGGAAATGCAATACTACGGATAGTCAGTAAATAGGCGATTTTTTTAAGGCCATAGCACCCTTCTCTAATGGATTTTTACTCGATATTAGATAGATATGTGATTGGTTCTCCCCATTATGGACCATTAAAGAACAGGTAAATCAGGGGACTTGAGATAAAGCGACATAAAAAACTGACATTGGAGATAAATACCATTTTGAAAAAAAATAATGGCTAGTAATAGGCTAATCCAAACTCGCCAAAGGCAGACTAAATGAAAATGTAGACCCCTTTGCATCTTCATTGTTGCGTGCCCACATATCCCCACCATGAGCTTCAATAATACTCTTGGAGATAAAGAGACCCAATCCTGTACCCTGAAAGGACTTTGTTGTGAATTTTGTGAATAATTTTGGCATTATTTCTTCATCTATTCCTTTACCGTTATCTTTTACATTAACAACAACAGATTGACCTTCACCTTTAGTACCATGGTTATCATTTATAGTGCGATCTGTTTTTTTATTTGTTTTTGTTTTTTCAATCTTTATGGATATTATTTTTTCTTCATTCTCGTTACCCTCATCGTCGTCTTTTGAGACAAATTTGATGGAATTATCAATTAGGTTGGAAACAACTTGGGCTATCCTGACCTTATCTCCATTAATTGTAAATGGACCAATTGATCTTTCAATGTCAAATTTTACTTTCTTATCATTATCCGAAGAAGGCTTGTCATACTCTTTTACAACATCAAGTATTAGCCCATCTAACTCAAAGTGTTCTCTTTCCAATCGTAGTGCATTACTTTCAATTCGTGAGATATCCAAAATGTTTTCGGCTAGTTTTTTGAGTCTTATTGCATTTCTTTGTATAATGTCACAATACTCTGCTATTTGTTCATTATCCTTGGTGTTGTTTCTAATTATTTTTGTAATGCTGAGGATTGGTTGAATTGGAGTCCTTAGCTCATGAGCCGCGGTGTTGATAAACTCCTTTTGCATTTTATCGTGGACCTTAAGTTGTTCATTGGCCGCTTCAAATTTTTTACTGGTGCTTAGGAGGTTTTCATTTGCTTCCTTTAGTTCTTTCGTTCTTTCTCTAATCCCCTTATCCAAAATACTGTTCACTCTGCTTAGAAATATGATCATTATCATGACTGCGGCAATAATGCCAACAATGAGGGAGAACATCTCCAGTCGTTCGGTTGCTATTATGCTGTTGATTTTTGAATAGATTGTTGATGTAGGGGTTATTATAAACGCCGAGTATTGGGTTTTTCCATTCAAAAGTATGGGATAGCCAGATGTCAGTCTTTCACCATTTACAAATTCATATATTGCTGATGATGGTTTTCCTGAAAACACTACAGTACTGATAAGATTGTTCAACACTTTGTTATAGTCAGAAACATTTTGAAAAAAGCTTCCGTTGAAGGGCTTGCCTACAAGTGATGGCAAGGGATGTGCAAGGAGCACCCCTTTGCTATCCAATACGGAAAGATACTTTGACTCGATATCGTATATGTTTCCATAGTATCTATACAGTTCAACAGTTGGTATTACAACGCCTACCAATCCGATATAGTTTGAGCCGCCGGAACTATTAATGATGATGGGATAGGTTACAGCTATTCTATATTTGCCATCTGCTCCAACAAAGCCATCTGAAAATTTAGGGGACAGAGTATTTTTTGTTTCTCTTACCCACACCAAATGGGAAAAATTGCCTCCGACAAAAGTGGGCTGCCCTTCAGGAACCATATTCAATCGTACTATTCCCCCTTTATCCATTATAAACAGCCTGTCTACAGG
>JBKJYK010000236.1:0-9867 GCA_046715515.1 Candidatus Nitrosocosmicus sp. | reverse complement strand
TTTCTTGAGGATATGTTTGATTTTGGTTAATTAAATAGAGGATAGTTCTCACCAACAATTATTGTTTTTTTGAGACAAGTGTTTTTTTTGTTTATTTGTGTATCTCATACCTTTAGATATCGTGATTATTTGCTACGATAACTTTGAGAATGTGAAAGACTGATTACTTCAGACAAAGCTAAAGTTGATTGAACAATTATGTTCATTATATAGGGCGGTGCGACATTGGAAAAAGTCTATTTTTAATAAAGCGTTTTATATAATGTTAACATCTTGTCTGTAAAAAAAGGAATATTTAGTTATAATGTGAGGAATACTGACAGAAAGCCTATATGAATACAATGCCCTGATTAGGTAACGAATAAATTTGATAATTGAGATAGATGAATGCATATGATGATCAAGGCGATATGAGTTTAGGGGAATTAACGATATTTCTTGAGGGAACTTATTTTCAAAGAATTTATTACAATATCTGGATAACAACAGTGCTCCTTTAAAATTACAATTATTTTATATAAAAAAATATGATTTAATATTTTGAATATGTGAATTTTAGATATTAAGTAATAATTATCAAACAACAAATAGATAACCTATAATAGTTTAGTTACCAAATAAATAAAGTGACTTTCAGGATATTATGACTATACCTTTTAGTATTAGCGAAGATGGAGATAGATGCCTTAATGAAGATATCTTGTCATTAAGCGAACCAAGAGATTCAATATCATATTCACCAGCTGGAAGTATATGATACTTAACAAGAGTTTATCAAAGCTGGCATCAATTTCAAATTTAACATAATCAACCAACCCAAAGTCAACAATCATTCTCTTCAGGTAAAGGTAATAGTCATAGTTATAAGGATCAAGGTTTCCAGCGATTATCATTCCTTGTCCAATATTTTTTTCTTTTAGCAATTTGGCGAACTTTATTGCATTTTCAACTCTTTTTGACGAATCTATTCTGGATACAACCACTATAAGATCCTCTCGTTTATCGTTCCTGTTATCATTTGAGGATGAGGGCGACAATACAGAGTCACGAAAAGACTGTATGTCCACAGGCGGGCTGAGAACTAAAACATGGTCTATGTCATATGCCTCAGAGATTGCTCTTCGGCTAAATTCCGAATTAGTCAATAAGGTGGAATTCTTTATCATGTTGTCATACACATCTTTTAGCCATCTCAGGTATTTCGGCAGGTTAAAACCGTTACATGCTTTAACATTGGAATAATGTTTTTCCAACATTTTATTATCATTGGAACAAGTATTAGGGGGTAAAGTCCTATTTACTTTAAGGTGCCTTTCGAGATAGACCATATCTCCAGATTGAATATAGTACTTTGCGGAAGGAAAATGGCAGTAGGTGATAGTGTTTTTTTTTGATAAAGATCTGCAGTAATAAGGGGCTATGTCGCCATTGGTATTTATAATTAGATCATAACTGTTTTTCTCAATGTTGTTTCGGATACTTTGTTCATCGAATATTTGCAAAACATTAATTTTTTTTACTCTTCTGATGGCAGAGGCAATATCCTTTCCATAAGCATTTTCCAATTTTGTAATATCGGGTATATCAAGTGTAGTGAGGTCGATATCAAAACCCATATCCAATACGGCTTGCATCGTTAAAAGCGTCAATCGCTCGCCGCCGCCACAGGGATTCAAATCAGAATAAACAAAGTTTGCTTTCAACTATAAGTTAAAAATGGATGCGGTATATAAATCAGAAATAGATGATTGATTCGATATTGATCTGACAAGACGGCCCATGACAAGCAAAAGGCTTGAGCATGTATCTATTTAACTAGATAATTAGTATAGGATTATCTTATTAAATCTTATTATACTGTATTGTTATTGATAAAACATTATGATAAATTATTTTAGCCTTTTTATGCTTGTATTTTTAATTACTGGTTTTACTCCCTACGCTATAACCGGAACTGCTTCCGCATCTGACGGTAATTCTAATAGTGATTTTGAGCAACTAGGAACGCTGGAACCATTTACAAATCAAGGTCCAAATGTTCAAGGAGATTTACTCATGGGAGGAAAAAGCGATGACTTGATTGATGGAACAGAGGATCAGGATACCATAATGGGATTGGAAGGAAATGATAAAATCAAAGGAGACAGAGGAGATGACATAGTCTATGGTGATGAAGGCTCAGACCTTCTATTTGGTAATGCAGGAGATGATATTGTTCAAGGTGGCTCAGCAGATGACAAAATAGACGGAGGAGGTAGAAATGATATTCTTATCGGAGGAGATGGTGATGACATATTATCCGGTGAAGACGGGGATGATAAGATATATGGAGTAAGTGGTAACGACGTCCTTAAAGGAGGGCCAGGGGCGGATTCTTTTAATTGCGGTGAGGGGGTAGATACGATGTTGGATTTCACGCCTCCTCAAGGAGATACTATAGCAAGTGATTGTGAACTGTCCAATCCCAGACAATAAATGAGGTTGGGGATAATCGCACCATAAGTATCATTTGTTATGATTGCTGCATTAGGTCAAGATAGTACTTTGCAAGTTTTTTATCAATAGCATTCTGTAATAGAAAATCTCTAAAATACCTATCAACTATAAGAATAACCTTATAGGTTTGAATATCTCGTTATTCAGTGTAACTTGAAAATGTATTGTTATAATTAAATACATATTTAAAATCCACGAATATATTTGACTTGATATAATTGTTATCGAACCATTGGTATGTTTATCATGGTTTTTATTATCGTATGTTTTTAAATTGTTTGTATCCTTATAGTTATGTTGCAATGTATTTTTAGTAATAGATGGATACGTTATGTTCAGCTGAGTAGGATTCGTATGATTATTTAATTTCTCACCCACATAATTCATGGATTGGAATTGAAAAGAAGATACCTCAGTTGATGCAACAACAATTGTGGATATTGCCCCAAACGTTATCTTTTTATTATATTTTCAATTAATACTGCAGATGAGATAGAAATAGCTCCTAGAACCGGAATCGAGTGAAAAAAACTTACATAGTCAATAACAACATTCAAAAAATCTGTATTGTGAATAAACCTGATATTCAATTTTGTAACGGTAATTTTATTAAAAACAGCGATTCATTTTGCCTGTCCATTTATTGCTGTTGTTAAATCGAGAATCTCATTTTATTTTCGATTATGAACGTCAATTATCTGCCAATGTTACTGTATTACTTCCGTAGGTCCACTGCATTTTTGTTTGTATTTTGATCCTTCTTCAGATTTTCTATTCCAAAATATCGGACTTGTTTTTGAAATAGGGAACAAAAAGAATCTTTAGATGCCAAAATAATTGCATACCACCATTATTTGAGTTTGACTAATTGGTAATTATGCTTGAGAATATATGACATGCAGAAGCTCACCATAATGCTATAGGGCAGCATATGGAGCAGTATAATGACTTTTGTGTTTTAACAATCAGCCATGCAATATTTCATTATGATCCTGGCAAGGAAGAGGGAATAAAACCGAAAGTAGCAGAGAAGTAACACAATGCATAACTATCTTGAATCAAAGAGAATTCACAAATACAAGGTTAAAACAAACTAATAGAGTATGTAAATGCAATTATTACAATTATTTAAATGGTTCATTTAAAGTTTAGTTAAAGAAATTTCTCTATAAGATGTTATAGCCATATCTTCTCATTATCGATTTGACCTCCTGGTCTTTTACCTGGCCAAAATTATCATAGAACTGCCCGACAGCGGAAAAATCGTCGCTTATGAATGAGACAATCACCTTATCTGCATTCTCTTTGAGTTTATCGATAGTTTCGTCTCTGGCGGGTGCAACCGGCACAGCAATAATTAGTTTTTTGCAACTGTGCTTTTTCCTTAGCCATTGTGACGCTGCAATAATGGTTGCCCCGGTTGCTATGCCGTCATCTACAAGTATTATGGTCTTATTATGTACCTTGTTGCCATAGATTTTGCTTCCCCTGAACTCAATTAACCGACGATCGATTTCCTCTTTTTCCAGCTTTATTTGATTATCGATATAGTTTTGAGAAACCGGTATAATTTTTGCAATTCGCTCGTTAATAAAATAACTATCGTCAGGCATTAGAGCCCCAATTGCGAGTTCTGGATTAAGCTCCGCACCGATTTTGCGTGAAACTACTATATCAAGGTTGCAATGGAGATGAGACGCAATAACATCACCTATAATAACGCCCCCTCTTGGAATTGCCAAAACAACCAGGTCATCATTTTTAATGCCGTTAACGACATCATCCAACCTATTTACTAGTACCTCAGCGGCATGCCTTCTGTCACGAAAAAGAGCTGACACCACCTTTTTTTACCAATATTTATAATATAGGGGTTATGATTGGTTTGGAAAGTCCACCACCTTTTTTATTGATATGCCCTCTTTAGAAAATCTATGACCATGGTCAGTGTTGTGATTTTACCTGTTTTTAACCCTATCTGTGTTTTACAATCCTTATATCTATAATATGCGTTATACATACTGTTATTGAATATGTCCAAAGCATCCTCATCCGAAACAAGACCTCCACGTTTTACCTGTGAGCAATGCGGAATTACCTTTAATACTGACGATGAAAAAGAAGAGCACATAAAATTAGAGCATTCAGAACACAAACCTCCAAGCGGCGTAGGCTAAACTTGAATTTAATAAAAAATACATTCAAACCTCAACAGGCAAATAAAAGGAGAATGTAGACCACTCCCCATCTTTATTGTTTCAGCCCATATTTTTCCGCCATGAGCCTCTATAATGTTCTTTGATATGTACAGTCCCAACCCAGTACCCTGAAAGGATTTTGTTGTGATTTTTGAAAATAGTCAAATCAAGTATCACTTAGTTGATTCAATTGACAAACCAATAACTATTGCGTACTGTGTTTCAAATACCAATGCACTATAATAAACAATAGAGGGCCGGGATTCTACTTCTTCTTTTTCTGTTAAAAGCCAAATAATTTTTAAACTGTATTAAAACCATCAATATAAGTTGACAGTCTAATCAATAATCTCAACTTCTTTCCCTCCAACCAAATCAACCATATAATAATAACTACCTATCTGAATGATGTCACCACGAGTGATTCTAGGGTGACTTTTCTTTTGTTTCAATGGGGTCCCAAATGGCCTTTCTTCTTCCAAAAACTTTATCCAAACTCGACCCACGTTTAGAATGTTCTTAAATTCTCTCTCCCACACTAAATCATAAACTGTATCCAAAGCCTGTCTACTGATTTCTGAGCCTTTGAATATAATCTCTGGATCAGGTTCGCGACAGAAAAAGACTCGAACTTTCATGATATTCCATTTCACTCAATAAATAATTTTGACCAAATATTACAATGGTCTTGTTTATATTCTATATATAGACTCCGATTGAAACCTATCCATTTACTTTCGAAGCAGTTTAAATGCATGGTCACCCACGCCAGTTCTAAAATAATAAGTAATCCACAAAAACGCCAAAGGCTCTAAAAGCTGTGATCCCTCGATCCTCACGATATCAATGGTTTCCCACCCAAACTTGCCACGAGCGTTATCTGTTACAATTTTTTGACTCCAAATCGTTATCACAAATAAACATTGTAGGCGGTCCTCAATTGGAAAAGTCAGGGTGAACAAAATGAGGACTGCTACCCGTATTGAATGCTTTTACAACCTTAGATTCGGGAACCAGGCGTTGTATTATTTCCCCGGCCGGATCAAAGTGACCCAATGCAAGTTGCGGAGGCATACCATTGGTATAGTCTAAAGGATTGGTAATACCGATTAAGATTTTTCCTTTAAAGCTCCTGAGATCAGGATTTTTATTGCGATGCAAGCACTTGACCCTGATGTGGCCAACACAAGTATTTCTTCAATAGGGTAATATTCTGCGAGGTTCCAGACGACGCTTTTCCTTCTTGGCCGCCACCATGATTGCCAATCCAAGCAATATCTTCTCCTTGCATGAATCTCGTGTAACAATCCTTACCGTATTCCCAAGGTGTACCAGTCCGGTCCCCAACCTAGGGCCTGTCTTGCCAGGCCTTAAGATCCCAATTTTCATTAATACTTTAGAGGAGAAACGATTTATCCTATAAGGTTAAATTCCTGTTATGTAGGTTTCTAAAAATATCAAAAAAATAAGGCATTTGTAAATGGCATTACCATAATATGCAAGAATCACAAATAGAAACGTAAGAAAATCAGAGATTGATAATCTGATTTAATTCATTTTAAGCCCTAAAATCAAGCATGGGTATTAAATAATACACTACATCATTGCAAAAGATAAATGGGTGACAATCTAATATATACACCTATAATATGAATATAGTAGATAGTTTAACCACTTAATTGTTAAATAAACTTTTTAATTAATGTTCACATTAAATGCAACATGAACATGCCAATGATTTTAAATACCAATATTGCAAACAGTTATTTCACAATTACGATATTATTCTTGTTTTTATTAGCAAGTCCAGCTGTATCAATATATGCCCAAGTCATGCCACAAACCGGCACCGTAAAGATAATAACACAGGTAATTAATGATGACGGGGGCACCAAACAACCTTCAGACTTTTCAACCTGTGTTGACACATCCGACGCAAATAGTAATAGGGTACATTGCTCATCGGGTAACGAACAAGGTAATTTTGTTACAAGCATTCCCGCATCTTTCAAGGTATCTGAAAACCCATCTACTCCCAATACAGGTTATACGGTTAGCTATTCTGAAGGTTGTTCAGGGTCTATAAGTGCAGGTTCAACAAAAACCTGTACTGTTACCTACAACGATATCTCTTCCCCACCAGTCCCGAATTTTAACCCCGGAGGCGGTCCAGCAACAGTATTTTCACTGCCTCAAATCTTTGAGTAGCTGGGGGACAACTCATTCCATTTATTTGGCACTTTGATTAGATGAATCGGTACAATGGAACATGAGTTATGTTATTGATTGTCCCTAAACTTAGATTTTTTTAACTTTATATCAATGTGGCTCTAATACCGGTCTTTCAATTTTAATATTGGGTAGATGTGAACAAAATATCTTTTTATGTCGTATCAAAAATCTTGTTAAATAATTTATATATATTATATTTGTCATTTTTATTATAATCCGTGAACACCAGTGATTCTCCCTCCCATGACAATTCCATAGCAAAAAAAAGGACAGAAATAATCTATGGAGCAGAAAATGCTGTAAAGAGGGGAGTTTCTTTTATGGAAAATGTCAAAACCAAAATGGATATCACCTTTGATTACAATGCTCCATCAATAGTAATTGACATTCCCCAGTATACAAATGGTTATAAGGACATCCTAAGAAAAGGTGCCAAAATTCAATGTATAACCGAAATCACAAAAGACAATATCCAATATTGCAAAAAGCTGATGGATATAGTTAGCGAGTTGAGGCACATGGATGGCATGAAAGGGGGAATCGCAATTAACGAAAGTGAATACATGGCAACAACTGTGTTGCAAGAATCTCAGCCTTTAACAGAGGTTATCTATAGCAACGTTAAAGAAGTTGTGGATCAGGGTCAATACATATTTGATACATTTTGGAGAAACGCTGTTTCAGCTAAAAAGAAAATAAGAGATATTGAAGAGGGATTTGATTCTGTAAAAACAGAAGTATTGGAAAACCAGAACGAGATAAAAAAAGCAGTAATTGATTTAGCTTTAAAGTCTAACGATATATGTATTTGCACTACAATTGGGGGGATAAAACTGATTTATGATAACTTTTTAGATGCATATAATGAAGTATTCAAAAAGCATAGAAACGGAGAGCACAAAGGGGTAAGATGGATAACATCAATAAATCATTTAACGGATATTGAGTTAGTCAGGTTATTTTTAAAGGAGGGTGTAAAGATAAGACATGTAAAAAGCATTCCATTTCATAGTTTCGCACTAAGCGATAAAATGTTGAACTCGACAGTGGAAATGATGAAAGAAGGGGGAATGGTCTCAAGCCTTTTGAATAGCAATGATCGTCTGTATCTTGGGCATTATAATACGATATTCAAAGAACTGTGGATAACAGGAATAGATGCAAATGACCGAATCAAGGATATTGAGGAGGGTAACTTTATAAACATAGATATAATACCTAATCCAAGCGAATCATTAAAGTTAGTTTTTCAGATAGCCCAATCAGCTTCAAAAGAAATATTGGTATTATTGTCCTCAACAAAAGGATTTTTACGCACCGAAAATTCAGGGGGCCTGAACTCGTTAAACCAAATAGCATCTAATGGAATTAAGGTAAGGGTTCTAATTCCATCGGATTCTGCTAACTGGGATGGTGTAAACCCAATAAAATCAAACTATCATCACATCGAGTTTAAAAGTTTACAGGTCAGCATGCATTTTAAAATTGGAATTATCATAGTAGACAAAGAGAAAAGCATAATTTTTGAAATTAAGGATGATACCAAAGATAATTTTATGGAGTCTCTTGGTTTGGCACTATACATCGAAGGAAAATCCACTGCTTTATCTTATGCTACAGTTTTTGACATTCTTTGGAAACAAACAGGGATGTTTCAACAACTACAGACTCATGACATGATGCAAAAGGAGTTTATAAACATAGCAGCCCATGAATTGAGGACCCCAATTCAGCCAATACTTGGCCTGACAGAATTTATTAAGAACAAAACAAAAGACAATGAGCAAAAGGAGCTTCTTGGTATTGTAATTAGCAACGCAAATAGACTAAAAAAACTGTCCGAGGATATTTTGGACGTTACAAGGATTGAGAGCAATTCTATGGACCTAAACAAAGAAAAATTTCGTTTTAAAGATATAGTAGCGGATATTGTTAGCATCTATAGAAAAAGTTTGAATCAAATAAATATAGAATTCAAATATTTTGTCTCTGATGAGGACTTTTTATATGCCGATAAAAACCGAATAATCCAAGTCATATCCAATTTGATAAGCAATTCCATAAAACATACTGGTAAAGAGGCACATATCGTCATATCTATAACTGTAGAAACAAAAGAAACCAAAAGTAACAGCAGTGGCGACAAAACCATTATTATTAGCGTAAAAGACAATGGTGTTGGTATAGACAAAAATGCTTTACCAAATCTGTTTTCTAGATTTCAGACCACATCGTTCCAAGGTATTGGTTTAGGACTTTATATATGTAAAAGCATTATTGGGGCACATGGCGGAACCATGTGGGCAAAGAACAACGAGGATGGAATTGGGGCAACTTTTTCTTTTAGCTTGCCCATCATAGCCAACAATTGCTAAGCCCTTATGCTTGCCAGTTTATGCTTTGACAATAGAACTAATTTTGTAATGGAGTATATGTGTAGTATCAATATATAAATACATAAAAAATCCGTATTGTTTTTTTAATCTGTTGTGGATATCTTTACAGGACGATGCTTTTTTTAATACATCTCTTCCAATGTAGTGAAAAAACTTCACTTTGTTGTTACTTTTTTTGTACTTCATTACAAAATTCAGTCTCATTCCATCAGGACATTAATATCAAGCACGGCTAGGTAGGTTTTGATAGTTTCTTTTTGAATCCCAAAACCTTTCTAATGGATTAACGAATAGGTTAACATTGTATTTATTTCCATTTCCAAGGCCATTGTTGTTGTGACATTGCAACACCTTATCCACGCCAACACATAAAATTTTTTCTGGAAGTCCTTTTGAGTCATCGCTGTCACAATTTGATGGCAATAACTTTGAACAATGAACCGTTTGCTTCTTTTTAAACTACTCTATACATCTTTGTTTGACAAATTTTGTTTATGCCACCTTTCGCCTAGTCTTATAAGAATAGGCAAATATGTGATATGACC
>JBKJYK010000235.1:0-5474 GCA_046715515.1 Candidatus Nitrosocosmicus sp. | reverse complement strand
TTGTTTGGTTGTCTCATATCATTTGATCATCCTCCATTGACAAGGCCACCGTCAATCGGTATTTAAGTTCCCGTTAGGTATTGTGAGTCATCACTAGCCAAAAACGCAACCACTTTTGCGACATCATCAGGCTTGCCCGTCCGGCCCAGGGTTGTAATTGACGCATACTACTGCTTTACTTCTGGTGCAAAGTGCTTGTGATGGTCGTCTATACCAATCCGGCTTTAGCGGTTCAAAAGGCTATCGCTCAGGCGGATTGGGATACTTGGCGCTTCCTGTTGCAACATAGATTATCCTTCCTTACTGGTTTATTAACATGCCAGGTAAGACCCCCTTTGTCAACTCGTATGCGGCTTTCAACTCATCATAAGACTTTCTGATAATTCCTGCCATATTTATTCAAGAAATGGTTTGAGGAAATATCGACCAACCATGGCGTTGTTTACCAGGATGTCTATGCGGCCAAAGGCCCCTTGGGGTTTGTCGACCATTCGGGCCACCTGATCTGAATCAATCACATTTGCTTGGACAGCAATAGCGTTGTCGACCAGGTCATTATTTTCTTTCATTGAATTGATCTCAGTTGCAACCCCATTTGCGTCGCCTGAGTTTTTAAAAGTTCACAAAGACATTAGATCCCCACTCGGCAAGGGTTTCGCAAATGGTTGCGCCAATACCCCTGCTTCCTCCAGAAACCAACGTCGTTTTGACAACCAACAAATAGGATGATTTTATTATTTCAGTGTGGATACTAATCTAATTCGACACTCCTTCAAAGGCAAAAACCTCTGAAAATTTGCCCACCCTTTTTTGCATAATCAGCATTGTCATGACTTTAATGATAGACCTGCATTGATTAAATAACTTGTACATGTATTCTTGTTTATTTGGTCATTAATTTTTTTTAAAATAAAATAATTTATTGTATACTTTACTAATCAAAACAATTCTTGAAGATTATTTTTCAATTGTACGATCATTTCTTGCATTGATTATAAGAATATAAAAATAAAATTGATTCAAATAAAATAATTTTGAAACCAATATAGTCAAATTCGTCATGGGTTCAAGGGGTTTAACAATAGACATACCGAGTCCGGATTAAAAAGCATTAATCAAAGTATTCTGATATTGATTAATCTTTGTTCCTAAAACAAGTATTATATGTGTTGGGGAATATATTTTCTAAATATTGTAATTGGTCATGCAGGCACACACATAAAGAACATGGCAGACCTCAAATGCTATATCCATTCATCAATTTTTATCAATAAGGACATGTATGGGATTTAAGTGTATGAAAATGTAACCTAGGATTTGACTAGGAAAGGCGATTGGAGATTCACAAAAAAATTCATGGACATAAATCCAAGATATCGGAAAATGGCAGACCAGAGTTAATCAAGACAGATTAAGAGGTTGGCATTATAGCCCCTTTTATACTTTCAATGGAATCTGCAATACCACCTTATGACATAAAAAGAGATTGACCAAAATACCATATCGTTCTTTTTTCTCAAGCTTTGTTAATTGGGTTGTTTTCATCCTCTGTACCGCACACTATAACATGAGACAAAATAATACTTTTATTGTAAATGGGCCCAGTCACTTTTGAGCCTTGACTTATGGGATTTGAGTATGGTAGGTATACGGGTTCAGTCATCATAACATCCATTATTTCACGTAAAAGTTAGAAAAACATATGGGAAAGAAAAGAAGGTAACAAACAGGCAATCATATTATGACCAAAGGATTTATTAACAATTTCTCATCCAAACCCAAAGAATATTCATTTTCCAGGCCAGTTTACCCGGGTGATTTGTTTGCATTTTTATCCGATATAACACCCAACCATGATCTAGTTTGGGACTGTGCAACTGGAAACGGCCAAGCTGCAATCGGCTTGTGCAAATACTTTAAAAAAATAATAGCAAGTGACGCAAGTAAAAGCCAACTTGATAACAGATTTGATATGAAAAACATAACCTATAAAGTGTTTCCGGCTGAAAAATCTAGTTTGCCTAATAATTCCTTTAGTTTGGTAACTGTGGCTCAAGCGGTACATTGGCTTGATTTTGACAAGTTTTATGGAGAGGTTAAACGGGTCAGTAAAAAAGATGGAGAGGGTCGAATTGCTCTATGGTGTTATGGAATGCACAAAATCAATCCCAAAATTGATAAGATTAGTGAGAGACTCGACGTGGGTGGAGACATTTTGGGCAATTTTTGGGCTGAGGAAATCAAATACATTAATGAAGGCTATAGAACCATTCCATTTCCATTTAAGGAAATTAATACACCAAAATTTGAGATGAATACAAAATGGAACATATACCAACTGTTTAACTACATGAAAACATGGTCTGCGGTAAAAAAGTATGACATGGAAAAAAGGTCGGATCCATTGGACTTGGTAAGAGACGATATCAAAAATCTATGGGGAGAGGAATCAGAGGAAAAACGGGTAAAATGGAAAATAAATCTTCGGGTAGGGATTGTACAATAACGCATCACAAGTACCTTTGTTTCAGAGAATATTTGGAAGCAAAACAACAGGCTTTCTTTTTGTTTTTTCTGATAAAATAATATATATCTCCCCTTATGGCGAATGGTTAACTATTCGGTATTTTTGCTATTTGTAAAGATATCATGGACATGAGCAATTCCGAAGAGCAATATCCGGACCATAGTTTAAAGTGTCAAAATGTAACCAAACAAGAGTATTTTTAAATTTATGGCAAATGTGTTTGTCCTTTGCTTCCCTACTTTTAATTGCAAAAAAGGTTTCCATCATTCTTCTTTCACATGCACATCTTCTACCATTCCATTAAAAGAACATCTAGATCATTATTTGCAAATAAAACTTATGAAAAAGCAATTATACCAATGTAAAGACATTTAAAGATATAAATATTAGCAAGTATTTTGATAGACAGATAATGTTAACATTATCCTGTAAAGATGTAGGTGTAGATTGTGATCATGTATGCAAAGGAGAAACTGAAGAAGATCTTATGGAAAAAGCAAAACAGCATGCAATACAAGATAATCACTTTAGCGAAGAAGAAATATCAAGACCTGAAACACAAAATAAAATAAAATCTTTTATTAAAAGAACCTAATTTTTAAATACTGTTTTTCAAAAGAGACCTTTCCTTTTAATTTCTACAATCCGAAAGTTTAGGACAGGAGATTATAATAATATTTGAAGAATGAAGTTATGACTTTATGATATTAATTGGCTCAACCGATCTAATGTCGACATTGGTTCTCTATCATGGATTCTAAAACAATAGGAAAAACTATTCCAAACGTCTATCGATGCTTTGGTGGTGTAACTTTTGGTGTTAAATATGTTGGATGCATAAGATACGTGTGAGTATTGATAAATCCAAAGAATTTGTTGCCAATCCCTCCCTGAAAGTGGACCATGTCCGCCTCAAGGTGTCAAACTTGCAGGATTCTATCAATTTTTACAAGTCCATACTGGGGTTTGATGTTTTGGAGGGCAAATCAAATGTCAATACTGCATATATGGGACCTTCAGAATCCTAAGATGGAATGACACCATTCCTACTGGTTCTCAACCAAATGGAAAATCGTGGAAATGAATCTGGCCATGATAGGGTGAGGATGAAAGAAGCGGGGCTTTACCATTTTGCCATATTGCTGCCCGAACGGAGATACCTGGGGTCATTCCTTAACCACATTCAAGGCAACCTTGACACCCAATTCTATGAGGGTATGGCTGATCATGCCGTCTCTGAATCCATTTATCTGCATGACCCTGACCATAATGGAATCGAGGTTTATAGGGACAGAAAACCATCAGAATGGAAATGGGTTGGTGAAAACAAGGTATACATGGTAACAGAACCACTTGATGTCAACAACCTCTTAGAAGAGACGGGTAATGGGAAATGGGGTGGACTGCCCGCTCAAACCTCAATAGGCCATGTGCATTTGCTTGTGTCAAACCTTGCAAAGGCAAAAGAGTTCTATCACCAATCACTTGGTCTTTACCATACTGCAACCTATCCAGGAGCGTATTTCTTTGCAGCAGATGGATACCATCATCATGTTGCCACCAATACCTGGAGTGGAACAAACGTTCTGCGCAGCAGTGCCAACGACCTTACCAAACCCGGTCTTGAGCACTTTGCACTAAGAGTAGCAGAAGATAAAGAAGAACTATACGAGCTAAAGAGCCATTTAACCATTAATGGCATATCTATTGATGAGCGCATTGAGGGTTCTGATGAGCAGAATGACTCCTCTTTTTACATATGTGATTCAGATGGAATAAAGATGCAGGTCTTGGTGAGAAACTCGTCTGCACGAAACTTGACACCATGAGAACTGGTGCCTGCCTTGGGTTGAGTGGTGTTCTCTAAACATAGACAAATAGCGCAAAACCAGTCATTAACATGAATCTGATTCCCATGTGGGAACGGTTACTTCTAGCTAATAATTACATTCGATGACTTGATTAAACGAGGGTATTATTCACGAAAAGAAATCCGTGTGCAAGAACGAAAATGGTCTCTCATGATAATTATACCTCTTGAATAAACTAGTTTATGGAGTCGAATGAATTTGGCAATAGTTCTCTTAAACTATAATTTTTATCGTCATTTTGAATGTATATTTTTAGATGAGGAGCAAATTCAGACAGCACTTGTCTACATGCTCCGCATGGAAATATGGGCTTTTCAATATTCGAAGAAATGGCAATAGCATCGAACTTTTGATATCCCTCGGATATTGCTTTAAACAACGCAACTCTTTCGGCGCACATTGTCAGACCGAATGATATATTTTCTACATTACATCCAGTAAATATTTTGTCATCTGGTGTCGATAAGACAGCTCCCACCTTAAACTGAGAGTATGGACAATAGGAGCCCTTCAGGGCATTCATTGAGGCTTCAAGCAATTGTACTTTTGTTATCATTAATATGAAAGTAGATCAAAAATATATTAAATTTTGATTACACCTAACCTAATTCATGGTGCACTATTCCACATTTCTTGTGTAACTAACTGTCCTGGTTAAACTGAAAATATGGATTTAGCCATTAAGAATAAATCAAAACAAGATTGTTGTCTTTCAGGATTACTCTGGTGATTTGGGTGACACTTTTTAAACATCAATCACTGTACTATATTATGAGTAACATCGAGTATAATGATGGTGCCTCATTAACTGGAAGAACCTTTAGAAATGACGACAAGTCCACATTATTAGCAATTCCAAATGAATTAGCCAAAAGCTTGCAAATTGAAAACTCAAAGGTGTCAATGTTACTTTCGTATGACTTTGATGGTAACAAGCATTTGTTAGTGACTAAATTTCATAATGAAATCGTAATAGAATAAACGACTATAGGGAACATTGATTTTGGACATACCACATAAAACAGCATATTTCAGTCATTGAGAAATTGAGGACATTACCTCCGGTACTTCCGAAC
>JBKJYK010000234.1:0-20379 GCA_046715515.1 Candidatus Nitrosocosmicus sp. | reverse complement strand
GGATTAAAAACACTAATTTATGGAATTATAAAACAAGTTTTTTGGCAAGTGTGGAGTGTTACAAGACTAAAATCATCTAAAATTTCTCTAATTTCTGCATTCTCCTACTGTAATCCAATTATTTCAGGAATCAAAAGCTGGAAATCTTATAGCTTGAAGATGTGCTGTCTCTTTTATGATTAGCAGAAACAGAACACCTTCAGAACATATTGGTTATGGTCTGTATTTGTACTTTTCAGGCCTGTCGCTAAGGAGAACATCCGAACGACTCTCTATTGTTGTCAAACGAAACCATGTGTCTATTTGGAACTGGATTCAGAAATACAAACCTAGGATGATGTCAACACATAGGAAAAAGATATCGGAGTTTATCATTGATGAGACGTTAATCAAGGTAGGTTCAGAATACGTGTGGCTCTGGGTTGCAATTGAGCCCGATAATAAGCAGATCCTCGCACTAACCATATCCAAGGAGAGAAACATGTTTGTTGCAGAAAGGTTTATCGCGGGTTTGGTAAGGAATCATGGATATCATCCTGTATCAACAGATGGAGGAACTTGGTATCCACAGGCCTGTAGATTCCTAAAGCTAAGACATCACCTTCATTCCTCTCTGGAGAAAAGCTTGATAGAGCGAACAATGCAGTATGTTAAGGACAGAACAGAATGCTTTGACGATTACTTTCCATGTAAGTTAAAGAACTGCAAACTAAAGCATGTAAGGAATTGGCTGAATCTGTTTATAGATTATCACAACAAGGAGTTATAACCCGTTAAGTGAACAGAGCCCAAATTGCCCATCAGAATTTGTTTCTATGCAAATAGATAACACTTTTGGTGTTAAATTAATCCCTTAATATTCACACCCTAATTCTCCTTGATCTCTAATAACTTGACTTGCTTAAGGTTATTGTTTTCTTTAACCTTGCTCCCACCCGCATAGAATAATGTAGATATAAAAATATTTTAAAACTGTCTTCACAAATTTATGATAACTGCGTCATGGCGATAAACGTAACACATATGTGTATTAAAGCGCCGCTCAGGTCCAACTTTGCTACTGCAACTTTACAGGTTTGCCTAAAAAAAGGTCGTTATTTGTGTTATATCATTATTTCTGTATATAGGTAGTGAATGACAATATCTTTTTTTATCCAAACCCTCAGGATTTGTACACCCCAACCAAATGCATCATTGTAAATAGTGCACTTCTGTGTGTCGCATGCTATAAGGATGAACAGAAAGTTATATAGTGGCATCAAAATAGATAGTCAATTGTATCTCCAAAATTTTAGCATTTTTGCTTGGATGGAGGTTTTACATTGTATTTAAGATAAAGAGGAAATCAAAACAAGCATTAATAAGATGAGCATAATTTAGATAAGTCGGCTAGAAAGAGTACTTGGATAAAAGAGATGTTCAATTAAATCCATTTGTTAAAAAATTTAGTAATTACATTAATAAAATTGATGACTCTCTAAAAAGGGAGTTAGAATTGTATTCATGGTCTGAATTCTATTTACCCTTAAAGTATGCCTGCAACGGCGGTAAAAGAATAAGACCTTTTATTTTAATTCTCTGTGCTGAAAGCCTAAATAATGGGCATCTAGACTCGTTAAACTCAAGAATCATAGAAAACATTTTTACCGTTTCAACGGCTATAGAGCTCCTACACACTCAATCTGTAATTCATGACGATATAATAGATTCAGACAATATCAGAAGGGGCATGCCCTCTTTTCATGTGAAATATGGGTACAACGCAAGCATCTTAACTGCAGATTTTATTTTAGGCATAATTCTAAACATCGTAGCCAAAATTAACAACAATCAGGTAACCAAAGAACTTTCTAATGCATCGATAAGAATGAGTGAGGGAGAAATGCTTGAAATAAGGTTGGTTAAAAATCACAATATCTCTCAAAATGACTACATCAAGGTAATCGAAAACAAGACAGCAGCATTATTTGAGGCCTCATCAAAAATTGGAGCAATATTAGGTAAGGGAAACGACCAACAGATTACCGCGCTTGCAAATTATGGAAGGCTGCTTGGAATTGCATACCAAATACATGACGATTTGTTTGACTATAATAATGAAGAAAGGCTGTTTAACATGTTAGTAAAACAAAATGACCAAGACAATGAATTTGTAGAGATAATGGAGAACACCTATCTGTCATACTCTCAATTAGCGTTAAAAGAACTAGAAACCATAACTAACAATAGAACAAAAAAAATATTAGAAGAGCTAACAAACCTTGAAACAATTACATAAAATACAGCCAACTAATAATTATCACATTAGTTCGACAAAACACTAATAAGTTTCTAGGGTTCATTATGGTTATTTTATATAAAATTACAGTAATTGAAATAAAGGCAAACACAGAGCTCTGCATATATGCATTCCAAATAAAAAAAGCCAACATTATTCCCCTTTATTTCTCAAATGTACAACATACATAATTCAGTCATCATGAGTGGCATGTTGTATCAGAATCAAATCAAGCAAAGTTTCCTTGTGTTCTTTATTTAACATACTCATTTGATTTACAATAATCAAATTAATTGCATCACACACTTTATTACTATTAATGTAAAATTATAGAGATGTTACCTCAGTATTTTTCTAGCAAAACCAAGATAGGTAGTGTGTCCAATCATCCTCATAGACGGCCTGGTTTTTCCTTCTCGAGCCTCAATTTTTCTCAAAAAAGTCTCGGTACATTCACTGTCGATAAAACCACTTATAAAAAACTGGGTAGCCAATTTTTCAAGCTGATTTGTAGTGGGGCAAATACAAGCCACAAAAGCACCACTCTTCATACATGGATGAACTACATCAAGATAACTCCACGGGTCACCGAGGTCAATAATTACCAAATCCATATCAGCCATCTGGGATATTTTTTCAGGGTCGTAATGCGACAAGGTTACAAATTCATTCATTCCCGATTTTTCCAAGTTTTTTCGCGCTATAGACATGAAATCATCATTTACATCAAATGTATATACATGACCTTCAGGCATTACAATACTTGCCATAAAAGTAGACAATGCAGCACTACCTGTCCCTATCTCTAATACTTTAAAGCCATTTTTTAACCCAGTTCTAGCAGCAATATATCCATAATCCTTTGGATAGACGATTTGGGTTGTCCTTTGAGATTTCATTACAAAATCATAAATAGTTGGAGGAAGAAGGAAAACTTTTTTATCCTTATTGGTGATAACGTAAGAACCAAAGTAAAGATCAATAGTAGAACCCACATCAATTATACCTAAATGAGTATGTAATTTTTTATCTTTTTCCACTTTAATCAACCACTTTTTTTCGCTATTGTAAAAAAATAATACAAACGAGCCTTCAGTTATTATCACAATTGAAACTTTAAGTTAATCAATTTAAAAATATTTCATTTGATTTGAAATAACAGGAAACAAATTTTAGGCGTTTTATGATTCGCACGGAAAGATTTAAAGCAAATAGCATATCTAGATGTTAAATTGAATTCAAGATTTCTCATATTTATATTGGTAATGGCTCCACCAATGTTATTATTTACTCTAATGGACAAAATCGCGTCAAGCTATACTACCAAGGATTTAGAATTATCCCAAACTAATCTGATTCAGGATCAGGTCAAATATAAACATTTGATAGGAATAGTTCACAATATAGGAAATGACACAGCAAATCAAATAATCGTATCGGCTAACTTTTTGGACGAAGATAAAAAATCTCTAGGTAATTTTAGCAAACAAACAGAGTTAAGAGCATTGAATCCTAACGAAATTACCCCATTTGATATATTAATTTTTGACAAAAAAAACAATGAAGTAATAAAAGATTACGATGTAGACCTCAAATATAATATTACTAACTACAAAGACAAAAAACTGGACATAGTTACCAATGATTCGCGATTAGATATGACAGGCTTCTTTTTTATCAACGGAAAAATCAAGAATTTGGAAAAAGGCGCATCCTCCAACAATACAAATGTGATCTCAATTTTATATGATAAAAACAATGAATTGGTTGGTGTGTGGAAAGCTCAAACTGAGCCCTACAATATCCCCCCTTTAACAACAGCATCATTTACAATACCAATAACAGATAAAACCCAATCTTTTCGAATATCAAGCTACGAACTGCTAACTGATTCAAATAATTTTTCTGAATTAAAATAAATAAATTTACGCTTATAAAGGTTATTTTGCTGTTTTTATCCTGGCAATACAGAGCATATCACAGGCGTAATCTCTAGGCAATAATACCATAAATAAAAACGGGGCCCTTTTTTTTAAAACAATGCTGGAGAACCACATTAAAACATAACTGGTAAAAATCATTTAAACAAAAATTTATCTTTTTTATTTATGACTGATGTTATTACACATATGAACGCTTTTAATATTTATTAAGAGTTACTTGGGCCTTTCAAAATAGCGAAGACTATTACATTAACAGCATATAGCTGCAGAAAAAACCATATTTATGAATTGGTTTTACTCGGTTTTCAGGTCCTTTAGAGAATAAACATATTTTTCAATTTCATTGAATCGTTGAATGGAGTTGGCATTTTGCATAACAGGTGCAAAAGTAACATCCGACTTAATTTTTTCTAAAACAAGTGAAACCTCATCTATAGTAACTCCATGTTTTAAATCATAATCTATCTGTTTGCAACAATTTGCAATTGTACCATATTTTTTGTGTTGCCTTTTTTCCCATATGCTCGCAGTTTCTGAAAGCCCAACTATAAATTTTTTAATAGTTTTTTCAACATGCTCCAAATGCCATTGTTTCATGGGAAAACTGTTTTGTGTCAAAAAAATATCATTATATATACATCATACGTATATATAAGTGAAACAATACAAGGGGAAAAAGAGTTGTGTTCTAAATTTCATAGAATTAAAATAATTTTAAATCAACAAAACAGTAAATTCAAATGAGTAATTTTTTTCCATTATATCCATATCCCATTTTGGTTATAGAAAGTTCCAACTTCTACAGATATTTGGTAATTTCTGATCTTCACATAGGGTTTGAAGACAAAATAAACAGAAAGGGTGTTTTTATTGACCCAAAGAATAATGTTGATGAACTAATAAAGTCTTTATCAAAAATAATAAACAAAACACAAATCAATAACCTGATAATTTTAGGAGACTTGAAATCATCTACAAGCGTTATAACTCAATCGGAATGGGAAAATGTTCCTTATTTCATTGAGTCATTAGTTAAATTATGTAACGTGTATCTCATTCCGGGAAATCATGATGGCAACATAATGCTTCTGGTTTCAGACAATGTAAATTTAATGTCGGCGAAAGGGATGGAAATAAATAATATCCTCTTAACACATGGTCATGCCATACCAACTATTGGAAAGAATATAAATAAAATAGTAACCGGGCATCTTCATCCAATTTTGAAAAAAGAAGGTAATGTATTAAACGGTCAAAAAGTATGGATTAAAATCATTTTGAAAAAAAATCAAAAGGAGTCAAAAAACACAGGCTCTGATAGTACAGAAAGGCAAATTGAGTTTATAATTACACCTCATTTCAACAAATATCTAAATTTCCATTTTGATTCCACTTTTGACGACAAATTAAAAGGAAAACCTAAACATCCTTTGTTGAATAACCTAATTACAAAAAAACAATGGAGAATGGAAGAGGTATTTGTCATCTCACTTGAAGGTGCACTTATCGGAGCAGAAAGCGAATTGGACAGACTATTATAAATAATATCCTTTAACTCAAAACTATAACTTTAACGAAAAATTATCTGCCTTTCTTTGCCTGTTGCACATATAATCATCTTACAGAAAAAACATTACAAGATATTAAAAGTCATATAAACAACACACAAAAAACTGAAAAGTAATTCTAAAAAAAGAAAAAACAAAACAAATTATTTAGTTGCCAATTGGATTAGTAGTGGGAGAGTTACTTTGTATCCATTCCAAAGTTTTAACAAAAGAAATAGCACTTTCAACCGTTGTCAGAACCGGAATACCCATCTCAACTGCTTTTCTGCGAATCAAATATTCGTCATATAACATTCCAACATATTTTTCAATAGTAGATGTAGATGGAATATTTATTATAAAATCTATTTTTTTGTTGGTTAAAAGATTTAGAATATTTGGCTGTCTTTCAGGTTCGCTAATTTTATAGACAAGGTCAACATTACTAATTCCGGATTTCTCAAAGAATTCTGCGGTATGTTCTGTTGCCAGAATTTGATATTTCATCAAAGAAATAGTCGAAATTAACGGAAGAAGTTTTTCTTTGTTTTTAATACCCCCCACCGTAACTAATGCGGAACCCGATAACGGAAGGGAATAACCCGCCGCAATATAGGCTTTAGATAATGCATCATAAAATGTATTTCCAAAACAAGCAACTTCACCTGTGGATTGCATTTCAACCCCAAGCAAAATATCCGCTCCCTCAAGTTGCATAAAAGAAAATTGCGGAACTTTTATTCCAAATCCGGATTTCTTAAGCCAATGGTCATTGTCGATATCAGGCAGTTTAATACCCAAAATGGAAAGGGCTGATAAACCTATAAGGTTAATTCCAAAAAACTTGGAAACAAAAGGCATAGACCGTGATGCGCGAACATTTGCTTCAATTACATAAACCTCGTCATCTTTAACCAAATATTGAATATTTAAAGGACCTTTTACATGCAAAGACTTGCCAATTTTTACCGTATAGTCCATAATGGTATCGATAGTTTTTCTATTCAATCTCCATGGTGGAATACACATCAAAGCATCACCGGAATGAATTCCAGCATTATCAATATGTTCAATAATAGAACCGATTACAATCTTATCAGGATTTCCAACCGCATCCACTTCTACTTCAGAGGCATTTTCTAAAAATTTACTTATTACAATAGGATAGTCAGGGCTAACGATAGAAGCTTCTTTAACAAATTGCTCTAATTGATCCTCATTCCAAACCACTTTCATTGCAGCTCCGCTGAGCACATATGATGGCCTAACAAGCATTGGGTACCCAGCATCCATTGCAAAGGTTTTAGCTTTTTCCAAATTAGTAAATATTTTCCAAGGTGGTTGTTTTATTAAAAGTGAGTCTAAAAGATTACTGAACTTTGAGCGATCTTCAGCGCTATCTACGTCCTGGCTCGATGTTCCAAGTATATTTATATCATTCATACTCAATTTAGAAACAAGATTATTTGCACTCTGTCCACCTACGCATGTGACCAAACCATATGGTTTTTCTTTATCACATATATCCAATACTCGCTCGAGAGTCAATTCCTCAAAGTACAACCTATCTGGAATATCATAGTCGGTCGAAACGGTTTCCGGGTTACAATTAATAATTGAAATGTTTTTTACCCCATTTTCTCTAAGACCATATACCATATTTACGGTCCCCCAGTCAAATTCTACACAACTGCCTATTCGATATGGACCGGCACCTAAAACTATGACACCCTTTTCATCAACATTACCGGGGGTGTATAAAATATCATCATACTCGCCAGCGTATGTAAGGTACAAATAATTTGTTTTTGCAGGCCATTCAGCCGCCAATGTATCGATTTGTTTGATTACAGGAACAACACCAAACTTTTTTCTAAGCTCTCTTACCTGATGTTCTTCTAAACTAAAACACCTACCGATTTGTTTGTCCGAAAATCCTAATTTTTTAGCTTCCGAAATCAGAGAAACATTAAAATTTGATTTTTTTAATTTGCTTTCCTCATCAACAATGTTTTTTATTTTCATCAAAAACCAAGGATCAACAGAGGATAACTTATTTATCTTGTCAATACTTAATCCAAATTTTATGGCTTTAACAATATTAAATAAAATCTCATCGTCTGGATGGATTAAGGAGTATTCAATATTTTCAATTTCTTGATTGTCGACTAGGCGGTTACCAGGGGTATTGCTATTCATATCCGTTTCAAAAATACCGCTATTTGCAACTAAACCATCTCTACCTATCTCACACATCCTAATTGCTTTCTGGATGACTTCTTCAAAGTTTTTTCCAATTGCCATAACCTCGCCCACAGATTTCATGGTAGTTCCAAGCCTTCGTTTTACCAATTCAAATTTACTAAAATCCCACCTAGGCATTTTAAGTACCATATAATCCAAAGATGGCTCAAAGCATGCGGAGGTAACTTTTGTAATTTTATTGACAAGTTCAGGCAGGGTATACCCAAGACCAATCTTTGCAGCCATATAGGCCAAAGGGTATCCGGTGGCCTTACTCGCCAATGCAGACGACCTTGACAGTCTTGCGTTTATTTCAATTGCACAGTATTCATCAGATAAAGGATTTAAACCAAATTGGATGTTGCATTCTCCAACTATTCCACAATAAGAGGTGGCCCTTAAGGCGGCATCTCTTAGCATATGGTATTCATAGTTGTCAAGTGTCTGTGATGGAGCTACAACAATATTATCCCCAGTATGGACTTTCATACCCAATACATTTTCCATATTACAAACGATAACACTATTTCCTTCAAAGTCCCTCATTACCTCATATTCAATTTGTTTCCATTCTCCAACGTATTTTTCTATAAGAACCTGTTTAACCATACTTAAGGAGAGACCTCTATTCACAATTTCATTCAAATCATATTCATTATAAGCAACCCCTCCACCTCTGCCTCCCAGGGTATAAGCAACTCGAATAATAACAGGAAATCCTATATCTTTGGATATCTCAAGAGCTTCATCATAAGAATACGCAGGAGCACTCTTTAACACAGGTACGTTACTATTTATCATAGATTCTTTGAATTTCTGTCGATCTTCGGTTATCTTTATACCATTTATCGACGTATTTAGGATATTTACGCCATATTTTTTTAAAATATCATTTTCAAATAAATCAACCCCGCAATTGAGTGCTGTTTGACCTCCAAAACTCAACATTATAGAATCAGGCCGCTCTTTTTCAATAATTTTTTCTACAAAGTTTCGATTTATTGGTAATAGATAAACCTTGTCTGCAAATTTTTGATCTGTTTGAATAGTGGCGATATTTGGGTTAATTAGTACGCTGGTTATTCCTTCCTCCTTTAGAGCTTTTAAGCATTGAGAACCGGAGTAGTCAAATTAGCGGCTAGATGTCAGTTCTAGCTTTCGCCTGCTTCCCCGATTTTTATTGCTCCGCTACCTAATACTATAACCTTTTTAATATTATTATTTTTTGGCATTTCACATCATCATACACATTAGTTTACACGAATAATACCATGTTTGATCTAAAATCATTCCTTTTTTTAATTAATTTTATTACCGTTATTTATAACTAGGTCTTTAAAATTCCTAAATACAAACAAGCAGTCAAAAGGTCCTGGAGACGCTTCAGGGTGAAACTGAACACCAATTATAGGTTTAAATCTATGCTTGATCCCTTCAACAGACTTATCATCGATATTTTGAAACCACAGTTCAAATTCAGTGTTGTTCAAACTTTCTAATTCCACGCCATACCCATGATTTTGACTTGTGATAAATGAGCGGTGCGAATGTAAATCAACACACGTTTTATTTTGACCTCGATGACCAAACTTTAATTTTTGTGTTTTTGCACCCCCAGCTAACGCAAGTATTTGATGTCCCAAACATATTCCCATAGTGGGTAAAGAATTTTCAATTATTTTAGAGGCGGTATTTATTGTTTCTTTACATATGACAGGATCACCCGGTCCGTTACTTATGACGATTCCTTTAGGATTAAAGGACATTATTTGCTCATATTTTGAATTCCAGGGAAGCCGGACAACACTAAAGCCCAATTTTACCAAGTTTCTTATAATACTAAATTTTGTTCCTGTGTCAATCAAAGCAATTAATGGATTTGAGCTTTTTCCATAAAACTTATGATCCGCAATAGAGACCTCATTCATAAAATTGTGCAAATCATAATCAACATCTTGATCTTTACTTATGGGCTTATCGTTATTATTAATCACAAGCTTACCACTCATGACCCCCTCAATTCGAATTTTTTTTGTTAATTCTCTTGTATCAATTCCATAGATACCGGGGACTTTTTGTTGATATAACCATTCATCTAATGTTTTAACACAAGTCCAATGGCTGGAGACCGTGGACAGATTATTGATTATAACCCCAGAAGTTTGTATACCATCTGATTCAAAATATTTTGGTAAACCATACTCATCTAAAATTAATTCGGAGGGGACACCGTAATTTCCAATAGATGGATATGTGAAACAAAGGATTTGTCCTTTGTAAGAAGGGTCGGTTAAGGTTTCAGTGTATCCAACCATTCCGGTATTAAAAACAATTTCACCGGCAGCGGTTCTAGGATATCCAAATCCAACTCCATTAAATAAGGTTCCATCATTTAGTAATAACTTGGCATTATACCCGATATATTTGCTAAAAAGTGTCGGAATTTTTTATCCCTTTATTCAAGGAAAAAACATCATTTATAAATTTTTGCACAACAGCATAACGAATAATTATTCAAAATAATTTGACAAGTTATTAGATCCATAAAAAACTGGAATAAACAGAGGAGCCATTGACTGAAATCTAATTATAAAACAAGTAAATAATATTACTGTTACCCATTATAATGATAAACTCTATTTCTCCATTTTATGACACCTTTTTTTTCAGAAGAGATTACTGACCATATAAAAGAAACAGATACCATAAGACATCCTAATGGGGTCCCTAGAAAATATTTTACCTTGTGTGTTTTTGCTTTTTGTAATTGATAAAAATTAGTTAAATAGATCAAAGAGACATTTAATGAACTAAAAACAAATAACAAAACTATTAGAAAAAAATCAATGCCATTATTTATCAAAATATTCACAAATGTATAACCAAAAACCACAAAAGGGAAGACCATTAAAATAAAAATACCAATTGTAAGTAAAATTGAGTTCATTTTGTTTGTAAAGTACATAGGAATTATCAATCTTTTTAAAGAATTCCAAAGGGTATGAAAGTCTCTTGCCCAGTACGCACTTAGGATATCTTCACCTCTAAACATCTTTAATTGAAATCCACATTCTTTAATTTTTTTTCCTAATGCGCCGTCTTCTACAATTTCAGATTTAACTGATTCATGCGTGCCTATTTTCTCGTACATAGTTTTTGACATCATGAAAAAACTGCCAAAAAGATATCCCAATTTTATTTTGGGGTCGTTAACTCGCATAGGTGAATATCTGGAAAACATAAATATCGAAAGAATTGGCAATACCATTTTAACAATAAAGGTCGGGTATATCAAATTTGGGACAACCGTTAATACATCCAACTGTTCTTCCAACAAGGTATATAGTGAATCCAGGACACTGTGAGGGGAATGGATTGTATCAGCATCAGTAAAAAGTAAATAATTGCCTTTTGAGTATTTATATCCTATAAAGCATGGCCAGTTTTTTCCAATCCATCCTTTGGGTTTTTTACCAGCTTTGATTATTCTTATTTTGTCATCATTAGTCAATGATTGAATTTTTTCTATTGTTTTGTCAGTGGACTCATCATCTATAACAATTATTTCATAATTAGAGTGCGTTTGATTTAAAAGGCTAGAAAGACATTTTTTTATTAACTTTTCTTCGTTTCTTGCTGGAATTATTATACTAACAAAAGAACCTTTTTTTGTGTCCACCCCATTTGGTTTTAAAAGTCTAGGAGAAAATTTAAATGATTTTTTTAATATTGAAAACAAATGTAGCCATATTCCCAAAGACCCAACGGTAAGAATGAATAGAACAATAATGAAAACCGTTTCGAAATCAATCATAATCTCAAATTTACAAAGCAATATAAATATGGTATAGAATGCAGGGGTTTTAGTAAACATTTTTATGCAAAACTTTAGCATTGTTTTTTATTTATGTTGAAAAAAACGATCGATAAGTACAATATATTAATTTTTTATTTGTTAATATTAACGGCTATCTTTTTAACTCAATATAACCTGGTTGGAATATCCTTTGCCCAAAATTCAACTGAACCTTTTGGTTTAGAAGATAACAAACAGACAGATAAGATTTTAGTTTGTGAAATAGTGCAATATTGTACAAATCCAAAAGAAGTTTCAAATAGCCTCTTTTTTTCCGAAAAAAATGAAAACCCAAATATCAAACCGATTACGGCAAACCAAGATACAGGTACAACAGACACGGTAACTACTATACCCGATGTTACTTCCAATATTTCTCTAATAATTACTCCCGATATAGTTAATCCATTAGATAATGAAGATAATCAGGTATCCACCGATATTTCCGAAATCCGCACCGATGACAATACAACACTAAAAGACATAAAAAATAAAGTATCAACTAACGGCGCTCAAAACAATAATAATAATTCGAAAGCTTTGGATGTGATTACACCATCCAATACAAATCAAATTGAACTTGGAGATAACGCGATAATAACTCCAACAACGCCAGCCAACGCCACACCCTCAGGTCAAGGCAACGCAACCTCAACGCCAGCCAGCCAAATTCAACTAACTCCTAACCTATCTCAGGTAACTAATAATAACAGCACAACTAACAAAATCATAAACTCATCTGCTGATAATGAGGAGCAGATAGATTCACCAACGGCTTTCCCAATGTTTGATCAAATTTTTAAATTTTTTGGAGCAAGGTAAATATCCTTTTTGGGTTTAGAGGTTTTATTAATGAATAACGAAAAAAATACAATTGGTTTCATAGACTTTGAAAAGATCAGTCTTCAGGTCGGTAAAATAATAAATGCAGAAAAGTTAAACGGTTATAATAAAATCCTAAAGATTTTAGTAGATTTGGGCGATGAAAGGAGAGAGATTATGTCGGGCATAGCAAAACATTATTCCCCTGAAGAACTGATTGACAAACTCGTAATAGTTTGCACCAATTTGGAACCAAAGAAATTTGGAGAAAGCACATCTAGTGGAATGATATTGGCTGCTGAAAAGGATAAAAAACCAATTTTGTTAACTGTTTACGAAGAAGTGGAACCGGGGTCACAAGTATTATAAACCCTTATCATTTTTTCGTTATATTCTTCATTCATCTAAACCATATTTTGACAGGATCTGTTTATCCATCTCTCTCTTCATCTTTGTAAATTTTTCATACTTTTTGTTCCATTTATGTACGGTTTTATAATGTCTTATTCCTGTAATTATCCATATAGAAGAGATTGTTATCACGGCTCCAAGCATCATTAGCAAGACTAACCCGAATTCCGATTCAATAGCCAAGATTGCAAAAAAAGAGGGATTGAAAATAAGGTATAAAGACAAAAACACTGCAAAAGGCGCCAAAATTAAGGCAGACAAAGATAAACCAATTAAGGTTTTTTTAATTTTCATAACGTTCTCAATAAAGTCATCCAATAGTTTTAGGATATCCAGTCTTTCAGAAATGTTATTTTCTTTGTCACCGAGATCATCATTCATCATAACTAACAGATAATAAACAATACTGTTAGTATTTATTTAAAGATTAACATAGTTATTTCATAGATAAAATAAATCAACTAATACAAATAGGATATAAAATATGTTGAAGATAGAAAAGTAATAATTGAATGTTGAGGCTGTAAAGATTCACGATTTATTAGTTAAAAGAAAAATCAAGAGGGTAATTTTTATTCCATCAAGAGTTGAGATATGGGAAATAAAAAGTTATAACAGTAATAACATTTATTGGATAGATTTTACCAAAAAATATTGCTCCTGTAAGGGTTTCTATTACAACACAAAAAATAGTCCATGTTATCACATTAGAGCTGTTTCTGCAGCAATTACCCAAAGCGGCTATGAGATGGAGTTTTTACAAGACAATAAACTAAGCAACTATTTAGACAGCCTAATAGACAACCTAATAGAAAACAATAGATAAAATACATTTAATTTCAAACAACAAATAATAGAATGATAAATTCCCATGTTTGAATACAAAAATGTCTTAATTGTCGGATCAGGCGGAAGAGAACACGCTTTGGGCTGGAAGATCTCAAAAAGCAAAAACATAAAGAAAATATTTTATGCTAATGGAAACGGGGGAACCCACAATAATGTTCAGATACCACCAAACGAAAAAGAGAAATTGTTAAACTTTGCAAAAGAGAACAAATGCTTTACAATAGTAGGGCCGGAAATACCGTTATCATTAGGAATAGTAGACCTGTTTAACCTTTCTGAGGTCCCCATCTTTGGCCCCACAAAAAATGCCTCCATGTTAGAAACAAGTAAAAAATATTCAAAGAACTTTATGGAACAAAATCTAGTCCCCACCGCAGAATTCCAGGCATTCAGTGATAGTTCAAAAGCTATCGACTACATTCATAAGATAGACCATGATGCCGTCATAAAGGCGGACGGGCTTGCATCCGGAAAAGGTGTTTATGTAACCACCAGCAAACATGAAGCAGTTACAGCAATAGATTTGTTATTGAATGCAAAACAATTTGGGGATTCATCCCAAAACATCATTATAGAAAAAAGGATCATAGGAGAAGAGGTATCGATTATTGCAATTTGTGATGGAAAATCATTTTTAATTTTGGAACCATGCAGGGACCATAAAAGAATTTTCAATGACGATAAGGGTCCAAATACTGGCGGAATGGGAAGCTATAGCCCTGTACCTGGTATCAAAGAAGAGGAAATCCACCAAATATCTAAAAAGGTTTTTGAACCTACAATAAGAGGTATGATAGATAATGGAAACCCATTTAAAGGATTTCTTTATGCAGGGTTAATAATCGAAAAGGAAACAAGGAAACCACATGTTTTAGAGTTTAATGTAAGAATGGGTGACCCTGAATGCCAATCTCTGATGATGAGAATGGAATCAGATCTCTTTGAATACATAAAATCAACCGAACAGCAATCAATAGATTCGATTAAGCCCATAGAGTGGAAAAAAAGGTATTCAGTTTGTGTCATCATGGCTTCCAAAGGATATCCAGACAATTTTGAGAAAGGGCACATTGTAAAAGGAATAGATAGTGTTGACAGGGAAGATTTGATGCTATTTCATTCAGGAACAAAAAAAAATTCCATGAACGAAATTGTGACAGATGGTGGACGCGTATTTGGGGTCACCTCATTAGGCAACACCCTAAAAGAAGCAATCACAAAATCCTACAAGAATGTTGAAAAGATAAAATGGGGAGATAACCAACAATACTACAGAACAGACATTGCTCAAAAGGCGATATTCACATAATCAAGTCAAAACAATTTCCTTGTTTGTAATCAAAACATCTAATTTAATATCATGAGGCTCATAAGGTATGAAATCCAAAATTATTTGGAACTCATATCCAAGCCCAATAGATGTGATATTATTTTTTGAAAAACTCTCTAAAAATCCATCATAATAACCCTTGCCATAACCGATTCTATATCCAAGCCTATCAAAAACTATTCCGGGTGTGATTAGTGTATCCATATTTTCGCATTCATCGTTCTCTTTTGACAGAGGTTCCTTTATATTGTATTTACCATTTTTTAAGTTGTTTAAATTAGTAATTGAATGAAAAGTTATTTTTCCATCCTCCATTCGAGGGAGGCAAACCCTCTTTTTCAACAATAAAGATTTTCTAATGATTCTAAAAGTCTGGACTTCATTTAAAATAGGGTAATATACTCCTATAGCCTTGCTTTTTGAGAAAAACATTGAATTCAAAAAGTTTTCCTGCGCAAACCAGCTTTTAATAAAAACATCATAAGAAGAAAGGTTTTTCCTAAATGACAAAAACTTCATTCTTATAAGATCCTTGTTTCCATTCATCTGTATTATAACGAATTTATAATTTTAGCTGCTTGGACAGTGTTTTTTAAAAGCATTGCTATGGTCATTGGCCCTACACCGCCGGGTACAGGGGTTATATAGGACACTTTTTCTTTAACATCATCAAAATCCACATCCCCTAATAGTTTGCCATCAACTCGACTGGCGCCTACATCAACAATTACAGAGTTTTCTTTTACCATGTTTTTCGTTAACCTAAACTTGTCTCTATTGCCTACCGCAGTAATAACTATATCCGAGTGCTGTAATAATTCATCCAGGTTTTTTGTACGGGAATGGCAGATAATAACTGTAGAATTTCTTTCCAACAATAAAGAAGACAATGGTTTGCCAACCAGATTACTTCTATTTATGATTGCTACAGTGGCGCCATCCAAATCAATACTGTAATAATCAAACAATGTCATTACACCTAATGGGGTGCACGGTATCAGTTTTGACTTGTTGTTTAACAATAGACCAGAATTTAAGAATGTTAATCCATCCACATCTTTATTTGGGTCAACAAGATTCAGTACCTCAAATTTATCCAATTGTTTTTGCAAAGGCAACTGAATCAATATCCCATGGACATCCCTGTCCTTGTTTAGTTTGTTTATCAGTCCAGACAAATCGTTTTGGTCCGTATTATCGCTTAATCTGTAATCAAGAGTTTTGATTCCAATGGATTTTGCAGTTTTTTGCTTATTATTTATATAAGATATGGATGCGGGATCATTTCCGACAAGTATAGTCGCCAAACACGGATAGACATTACTCTCATTCAGTCTTAACAATTCAACCATCAGTTCATTCTTAACAGACTGAGAAACTAAAAGTCCATCTAATTTTTTGGCCGTCAATATTTCATCTGGTTATAAAATCAAATGTTATTTTAATTTTTAAAATTAAAACATCTTGAATGTCTTTGAAAAATAAAAAAGCTGAAAGGATTTTTTTACTGTACTTTGATTTGAGGCGATTTTGGCATTTGTTGTAATTTATTTAAGGCAACCTCTGCGGCCTTTCTGCCCGATAACAACATAGAACCAAACGTTGGGCCCATCCTAGGTAATCCGAACGTTTCGGTTACTGACATGCCGGCGGCAATCAGACCAGGGTATACCTCTCCAGTAAGGTTTACAACAGCGTCTTCACCACCCTCGACCCACATCGGATTCATGCCCTTCCACTCTACCAACCCCCTCTCCATAAGTCTTTTAACAGCCACTGAATCATGTCCGGTTGCATCAATGACTATTTTACTTTCAAATGCTATAGGGTCCACACACGTAATGTTTCTGGGTAATGCGGAAACAGGCATCCAATTTATCACGACGCCTGCAACCCTTTTGTTTTTTAGGACAAGGTCATCAAATTTGGTCAATTGCAAAAACCTTACGCCCGCATCACAGGCTGCCGATATGAGCTTTGAGCAAGCGTTTGGTCCCCATGTCGCATAAAGATTTTCATTTACTTTTCTGTAAGGAACGCCTAACTCATCCCATATTTTTTGCGCTGGCGCCCTAACGGTTACAGGGTTCATCATATATCCTCCAACCCAGTATCCACCACCAAGATAATTATTTTGCTCAACAATCAATGTTTTAACACCCTGTTTTGCGAGGTCTCTTCCTGCGAACAACCCTGCAGGCCCCGCACCCAATATGATAACCTCAGAATCACTGTATTCCTGAATAGTTTCAAAAAACATAGATGCTATCGAGCGAGTAATCTCCTTTTCACTTACATCAGCAAAAATCTTCTGTTCCATAGTTAAACTTCATTTATGTAATATAATACATTTAACACAAGAAAAGGTTTGTTACTCTATGAGCGAATAATCATCATTTGTCTTTTTCTTTCTATACTTCTTTTAATCCATTTTATTAAAGTGAATCTTGTTGGTTTTACAATTGATACACTATACTTATAAGAGCTAACAATCAATGTATTTTGGTACTTATGTCAAGCGGTTTAACCGAAAAGAACAATATGGAAGAAACGGAATCTCACTCAAATATAGACGCAACAGAAGGATCCTCTGGTACAGATACATCTAGGAAAACAGTAGACCTTATGAATTCACTTGAAGTTCAAGTAATGAAAGAAGAAGAAGATGGAAATGACTTTATTGATGTTGATTTTGAAAATCTTGATGAAGGAAAATTCTATCGTGTAGAATATCAAGGTGACGTTTACAGCATAGAAAAACTACCCAATGGTAACATTGCATTTTATGAGGTAGTGAATTAGAGATGGCTGACTTCGAATCAGAGCCAAAGATACTAGGAGATTGCTCTAGCAGAACCATAAAAAAAATAGGCGAAATTAATCCACGTTCATTTGAACCTAATAAAGTAAAGGATATAGAGATAGAGAGTTGGAAAAGAAAAAAGTCTGAAAAATGGCATGTGTATATGGACAGCAAAACAGGTCATTTAAGAAAATCCAAAGAGGGGTATTAAGCCAGCCTTATTTGAAATGTCTGTAGCAGAGATACAGTCATTGTTTATAATTAGTTATCTGTATACATAACAATAAGGATTGATAAGATCTTTGGTAAAAATACTTTAAATTATCCGTCCTTAAGCAATTAAATGAAAATACCTTTAAACTATTGTTATTTGTTATCATACCTATAAACGGATCAAAATTTTTCATTCATCGGTATTTATAAAATAGCATATTGTCATTAGAGGAAAAAAATATTCCTATTGCTTTAGTATCTAAAATTAAGATTACTTTGTCTCTCCAATGTATTTATTATGTTCTTGCGATTCCGCCTCTTTTTCCTATCGTAACAAATCCCTCATTCAGCTTTTCTCTTAAAATATCCAGTCTTGCCACAACTCCAATAATCTTGTTAGTGTCATTTTCCACAACAGGCACCAATACAATCTCCTTTTTAACCATAATACCGATTATGTCATTTATCGGTGTATCTTGCTTTACTACAGAGGGATCCGGAGTCATGATATCTTTTGCCACCATAGCATTTAGCTTATGGCCACTCTGTATGGCTTTTAGTATATCCATGGCAGTTACAATACCTACAACATAATCATTATCGTCCACCACAGGCAAACCGTTGAATTCTCCTGCAAGCAGCTTTGAACTAATTTGTTCGGCATTGGTATTTTCTTTTGCTACGATAACCTGTGAAGACATTAAATCCTTAGCATTCAAGTTCAATAATCACTATGCACTATCTTGCCAATATGATATATAAGTTAGTATAATGAATTTGGCCGAATAATTTTCTTCAAAAGACAATACTATTGGGTAGAATTTATTCTGAATATTAAAATTTATTCTGTCAAAAATAATATAATAAATTTACAATACACTGATATAATTCTTTTACCTTTATTTGATATGGCAAAAGATAGCGATAAAGATAAAGACAGAGAGGAAATATCTTTAGAGGAAAAAAGCGATAGACAAGATGATGGAGATGTGATAGACAAGGAGAGTTCAGATCAACCAGAAGAAGACGAAATAGTAGAACATCCAGAACATTAATACAATAGACATCACATTTTTGATTTTTTAAATAAAGCATTATCTATATTATTATTAAATAATTAAGTGAAACACACGGGCGAATTATACAGAACGTTATTTGCTTACCCTGCTTTATATACATGACTAATCGAAATAGGGCGCTTTCAGAGTACATATGTTATAGTCTATATTTTTATTTTTTATATCTATCTTTGAGAAGAACACTTGCGGTGGATGAATTTATAGATAGATTGAGATTATCTTCTTGTTTTATCAAATAAAAATTATTTTTTTATCTTTGTTAGAACTGATACATTCGGTAGATTGTTTTTTAAGGGTGCTCCATGGACAAATATTACAAATCGATTTTTATGGAAATCAATCGCTTTTGAACTGAGCAGATAGTACTCCATTTTATGTACCTTGTATCCATTCTCAACAACAGTAGTAAGGCATTTACCATATTCCTTTGCCTTTGATTTTCGCATGGGTTGAAACCGGCTATATCTATTGAGTCCTGATTCTATTATAGGTACCGATGAATGCGGTCCGAAAAAGAGAAAACACAGGTATGAGCATGAAAAATTTGCTATGATAAAAAATATCCCAAATAATATAATTTCTATGCCGAAACCTAAAAAATTACCTATGGTTTGTCCCCAATTTAGAATAACGGGTATATTAGAAATTTGCTTTGCTATCCGCATTGAAAATAATGTAGTTTACAGAATATAACATATTCTGCTGCTTTCAAATGAACCCCTAGCCTATAAGATAAAGCTAATCATATAAGAAATAAAGATAACTTTTAATAGTGATAGATATTTGATTAAATACTAGTCATTTTAATCCAAATGACAAAAAATTTAATCAAGTACAAGAGCTTTTTGTTTCATATCATCAAGTACTTTGTTATACATGGTCAATAACTCCTTTCTTTTTTCCAGATCCATTTTTTTAATATATCCGATAAAATTATCTGTTCCTTTTAAAATATTCTTTATGCTATCTTCTAGCAAAATTTTTTCTTCTGCATTTTTTGTTAT
>JBKJYK010000233.1:0-6252 GCA_046715515.1 Candidatus Nitrosocosmicus sp. | reverse complement strand
GCATATGCCAACTTCATCACCGACGCCGCCTTGTATCTTGGACACGTTCTACAAAGTATGGCATAAAACCCAATATTAATGTAATTATTCTGAATAAATATAAAATCGTTTTTTAAAAAGCAGCATTAATTTAAATAATGATTGAAATAAAAATATGATGATAAAAGCCTAAATTTTTGAACCTGATATTCGTAATAATGTATATAAATGATTACAATAAACACAATATGTTAATGACAACAGACAACAATAGAAAAAATGACAACCCAAATTATAATTTAATAAGTGATTTTATTGATAGTAAAATTAAAAAGTCTTTATTGTTTATTATTTCCTTTTCACTTGTTATTAGTCTGTTTGGTGGTCAATCTCTTTCAGTTGATACATCTAGTTATTCTTTTAGTTCCGCGTACGCTCAATCCCCTGCGAACGTTACTCTGCCAACCAACAATACAGGAATTAATGTAGGTCAAAATGTTACTGGAATTACTGCCGCAAACAACCAGAGTGGTGTAAACTTTAACATTGCAACCATAGGAGATATGGGATGCCTGCCTGAATCTAATAAAACGGTTAGCAATATGGTATCTAGGGACCCTGAAGTGGTGTTAGCATTGGGGGATTTATCCTACCAGGATAGTTCCAAGTGTTGGATTGATTTAATGAAACCCCTTAATAACATAACAAAAATTACCTTGGGCAATCACGAATGGCCTTTTCCTTTGATGATGCAATATGCGTATCAATTTAACCTTAGCCATCCGTTTTATGCATTCAATATAAATAACGTACATGTTTTATCGTTGGGCACTGAATTTGCTTTTGATGAGAAATCTCCACAGTTTGATTTTGCAGAAGATGATCTACAAGCTGCTTCAGTCGATCCTTTAGTGGACTGGATAGTAGTATTCTTCCATAAGCCTATGTATACATCAGACTTGCAGGAATCAAATACAGCCTTACGCAATACCTACCATCCTCTTTTTGATGAATTTGGAGTGGATCTCGTACTTCAGGGACATGCCCATAATTATGAGAGGTCATATCCAATCGAGTTCAACAGTGAGTCAAGGCGAGAACCAATTGTCTCAAATACCACCTATGGCAATAGTACATATTTGGATCCTCGCGGGCCAATCATAGCCACAGTAGGAACAGGTGGTTTTAGTATTCAAAACTTTGATGCTGGAAAGGCACCGTTTATAGAGGATCAATATTTAGGATATGGTATCTTGGATGTGGGTTTTGAGACTAACCAAACATCAACCTTGCTCAATGCAACATATTATAGTAACGATGGCCAAATACAAGATCAATTCAAAATCATAAAGCCAAGTATCTACTCATTGACCGGTCATCCAAACAAAAATGTAGTAGTTGATCCCAAATATGCAAAATACGATGTAACCGGCCTAGCCAGCCCTACAGAACCATAACTTTCCTGAGTACGCCTCAGGGGTTTTCATGGCTCAGATAAACAATGGATGAAAATTAATGACAAGAGAGGCCTTTTTCTCTTTCCCATGATATCGATAATTCACCCACAATAACCTTTCATTTTTTCTATGTATTTTGTACTGAAAAAGTAAGTAAGTTTCTTTTATTATTGTCAATATGCGTCTGTTTTTTGATTACACAATAAATGCATCAATTTTCCGATATGTGTATTATTTTAGACATCGTTGTTTGGTTCTCTATTGTAAATTTTGTTTGCTTATTGACATCATATATACAAACTATAGAATGCATATTTACTGATATTTATGGAATGACTTTTTATCCTCATTTTCACTAAATCATTACCTATGTAACTACCAAGCAAGATAAAAAGATGCAAAAGAAACCTATTTCGCAGCTAATGCTTTGAAGTGTTCATCCTTCAGTTAGATATATAACATGTTTAAAAATATAGTTTTAGGGATAACATTATTAATGAATAATCTTAGTAAAGTTTGCTTATCGGCATTCTTATTGATCATATCTCCATATTCTGCAGTCGTTTTGACAGGTTTGAGTTTTTCTAGTTCTGTGTACGGCACTTCTATAATTACACCAGACATGTTGTCAAATAACTCCTCATCTGTTCCCACGAGTGTAACAAACACCACCCAAAACGCAAGTCAGGTTGGCTTTAATTTCGCTGCAGCTGGTGATTGGGGTTGTAATGCCAATACAGAGCAGAATGTAAAAAACATAATTTCAAAGGATCCGGAGCTAGTCCTTAGCTTGGGTGATAACTCTTATGAAGAGTCTGCCGATTGTTGGCTCAGCATCATGGAGCCCATCGACGAAAAAATGAAAATAGCTTTGGGCAACCATGATACCGAAGAGTTTCCAGGTCTTTTGGAGCAATACATGTCCCACTTTAATTTAACAAAACAATATTATTCTTTTGACTATGAAAATGTTCATTTCCTTGTAATGGCTACCGACTGGCCCCTGGATCGGTATGAAGAGGGCTCTCGGCAATATAACTTTGTTGTGAGTGACCTTACGAAAGCTTCCGCAAATCCAAATATCGATTGGATAGTAGTATACTACCATAATTTAGCATATACCCCACCCAACGACGGGGCAGGGGGTCATGATACTCTTATTGAATACCATCAGTTATTCCAACGATTTGGGGTTGATATGGTTATACAGGCCCACGTCCATGCGTATTCAAGAACATACCCAATTTCCTTTAATCCCGATTTTATAGCCGAACCATTTGTGGAGTACAATGGCAGTAACTATTACCCCAATCCTGCTGGGCAGGTTTATGCAATTGTAGGAACCGGAGGTACGAGTTTCCATGACTTTTACGGAAAGGCACCTTATGAAGCCTACCAGAAAGCGTATACTCACGGTTTTCTGAATGTTGATGTCATAAACAATGGTTTGACATTTAATGGCACCTTTATTGCATTAAACGGAACGGCATTGGACAACTTTGTTATCGACAAATCTGTTTTGGGTGCAGAGCGAGGTAATAACTTATCACAGCCTATTCCCACTGTGAGTCAAAGCGATAGGCTTTTGATAGATATTGGGGTAGGCTCTACATCTCTTAGTTTGGGTGATATTCAAACCATATCGGCAAATGTTTTCGCTCCTGATTCCCCCGAGCTGCCTTTGGGGACAGCGGTAGTTGAGATAAGTGTTGTCGATCCTACAGGAGAGGACATTTATGAGTTTGCAGATGATGATGGAACGGCTATAACAGAATTGGCAATAGCTCCAAACTTTCCTGTGGGCCCGTATACGATAGAGGTCGCATCTTCAGCTCCTGGGTATGTAAGCTCTTCTGAGTTCTTCACATTCACCGTGACTGAATGATTCAATAATCAATCTTTATTTTTTTTATTGATAAGTAAGTTTTTGTTTATTTGGCCTTTCTGTTAATTATTTCATCAATTCATTGCACATAACAACAATAACAGGTAAGGCAAATCTTACATGCTTTAGATTGCACAATTTTCAAAAGCAATAATTGACAGTTTTCGGCTTGTTATTTAGGTAATGAATTATTCTTTTCACGTGGTTATTTTAGGTGTCACACCATATTTGCAATACTGCGTGTATAATGATGGCAAATACCATCGCTCCAACAATGGATTACTGTGTTTTCCACATCCTTTCCTTATCGGTTAGGGTTTGCCCAACATTGGCTACTACCCTTCCATAATTAATCAACTAAAAAAAATAATCCTTAATGTCCATAATGCCGCAATCCGCAATACAAATCATCTGCCACTTATACCAATGCGTCATTTGTATTGTTCTTTTGCGTTTCCTTCCACTTTTGCAGTATTTACTTTGGTTCTTTAGTGCTCTTTTGGAACCGCTTTACCAATCAACCTAATTTTTTTACGGGGATGATGAAATAAACATATTTTTTGTGTCTTTCCTTAAATGGGGTTTAGGATAAGCCTTTCTAATGCTACGTGCAATACAAGGTGACGCCTATTCTGAAAAGTTACTTTAGGCATTAAAAAAATGGCATTTGGGGCAGTAATGCATGGTAATAACGGATATTGTACAAAGTCTGTGTTTTATTTAGGAGATCTGGTTACAAATGAGTCAAAATGAAGAATGGGCTATTTCTTATTAGGTATGGCCAATAACTTTTTAATGATTATGGGACTTCATCTGTAAAAAAAGCAGTTAAACATGAGAAAATTATTTTCTTTATTGATGCCTTTGAACCTTAAACTGCTTCTAACTTATTTGGACATTGACTCTCTTTAGGGGATTAGGACTGGGTATTATTGAGTTTGCCAAAAGTTTTGTACAGCACCGGATTTGGCAAGTCAGAAATATTGCCATTGAATAATTGTTCAATTTGACTGTCCGAAAGAGCACTTTTGAATACTCTAACCTCATCAATGTCACCATAGAAAAAATCCTTGAATCGCAGCGAATTGGCCCCTATGGTAACCTGTTGGTTGCCGGTGTTGTCTGGTTGGATTTCAAAAACCCCACTATGTGATTTTGTCCCATCTATATACAGGGCTAGTATTGTACCATTATGAGTGAGGACTGCATTGTGCCACCTATAGTCATTGTAACTCTGGTTGGACTTTAGATGCGCGTCTTCGCCAGTTGGCGCCTCAAAGCCGGCCCTTATTCTGTGCTGATTGTCCATCCATATACCATAATTTAGATTGAACCCCGGTGACTCGTCCCCAGAGCCTCCTTTGTTAACTATAAAATGCTGTCCTGCATTGTCTATATCGGTGTTGAATGTCCTAAACCAAGCACTAACGGTAAAGTCGGTAAGCTTTAACGAGTCATTTGATGTTATGTCAAAAATTGTTGGTGGGGTCAAGACCCTGGCTCCAGTTAATTCTGGTGGTATTGTTCTGATTTCTGTTGCATTATTGGTTGCAAAAACTTTTTCAACTTTATCAATATCAAGACCCAGAAAAAAGAGGAAAACGGGTATAGTGGTAACTATAATTAATTTTTTTATTGCTAAATTTACAGAATGTATATCAACAATTAGCATGTAATATTATCTTCAATATCAATTTTAATTAAAGTTTTGTTAGTTTGCGTCTATAAGATTGTAATGATGCAATTTTAGCACTGAATTATAGCTGTCCTTGAGTTCTCCTCAGTATCTGCAACCACTAGCATTCCACCACATTGTGAATTTTGTGGGATGTCAATATCAGATGAAAACTTTCCATTACTGTCGGTTGGCGCACTATGCACCAGGGTTTGGTCATAGTAGATATCCACATTTGAATTTATTAGGTATCCCTCCCCACTAATTTTTATGTTATTGCCATTTGCAACCACATAGATTTGTGGTATTGGCATAAGCTTACCCACCTCAAATATCCATACGCGTGAATGGTCAATTTTTTCGCCATTCAACCCCGTAAACGTGTCGTTAATCACATGTCTTGACTGACCGTCGTACCTTTGGATGAATTGGAGGAAATTTCTTTCTGTTGCTGTTTTATTGAATTGGTGAAAGGGATCATCTCCTTGATCTCCCTCCGAAAGGTAAAAGACAAAATACTTTACCATGCCATTTTGCACAAGAAGGTCAGGGTTTGGCGGTCCCGCAACTGTGGTCCCGTTAGGCAATAGCGTATGAAGTTTAAAGTAACCGAAAGGGTATGCATCGACATTTGCATAGAGGCCAAAAAGGTATTGGGCTGAACCGTGAGAAATGGTCATTATGCCTGTACCAGAGGGCACATTTTCCTTGAGCCAGAATGCTGCCTGCTTTAGCCCCGCAAAAGGCCTATCATATGTTATATGGTAAAGACTGTTGTATATTGAGGAATACGTTGAAAGCAAAAGAAGCGCAACAGCTATAATGCCAATAGGTGCCTTTAGTGAGGAGTATCCCAACTTTATTTTCCTTGTCCTTTTGAGTTCGGAAAGTTGTTGCCTCAATGGTGCTGTAAGGGCAAAAATGCCCCTTGCGGATAGAATTGCCAGTGCGGGAAGAAGTGGCAAAATGTAGTTCCAACCCTTAATTGGGGTTATCTGGAAGAAAATGGCAACCAGTGCTAACCATACAAGGCAATGTATGTCCCCTTCTTTTCTGTGGTATAGGGATACTATTATACCAATACCACACAAAGACACAAAGAAAATACTGCTATATTGCATTATCTTATTCAAATAATATGTGCCGGGAACATTTGTCGATCTAGAGTTGCCTTCCGCAAAAAATGCCTTGTAAGTTTCATAATTGGTTAAAACCTGGTAAATTGCAGGACTAAGTGCTATTGCAAACAGAAAAAG
>JBKJYK010000232.1:0-7611 GCA_046715515.1 Candidatus Nitrosocosmicus sp. | reverse complement strand
TTCCAATGCAGTTCCTATCTTGTATTTTAATCTTTTACCGCAGCAAATACAAAGTGAATTATCACAATTAATAAACAGAATTTCGCACTCTTGACACCATCGATGAAACTCGTCTCTCCATTTACGTATCTTTAGTGTTTCATATTTACTTTGATTTTTACAAAGATTTTTGCAAACTTTATTTTGATAGGACATTGAGTGAGATTTGGAATTGGTTAACATTGTCAAATGTCAACTTTTGTATGATAATTCTTATGGTGTGTTATATTTCATTCATTACCTTGTTTCTTTTAGTTTTTGTATTTCCTAACTGAAAATTATGCAAAAAATTGGTCATTTGTAGGGAGTATAAATAATTATTATGTTTGTTGACATTGGAAAAAATTGTATCCATTGATATTATATATTTACTTTTTGATTATATTTATAGTAATATGTTTTTTACTGTATTGGCAACAGGCGTAGGGGATCAAATTGCCTGATTTTGATGATCTTTATAGGTAATGGATAAATCTGGCATTTCTACATTTTCAGTAATGGGATGAGTTGGTTATTGATGATGTATTTGATAATATTTAATAACTATGTCGCCGCGCACCTATTGACATTTATTGTCGGGAAAATCCTGGAAATAAACATTAATTTTTGTTAAATGGTTGTGTTATTGTATTATTATGTGATAACCAATCACATTACTTAATGTTAGGCACATTACTCAAATCGATTTAAAAATTCTTGGATAAATTATACGGATATTTGGTTGTAATGAAGAATAACTGTGCCTCACTTTAGAATGGGGACAAGATATTTTTTCTTAAACAAACATCGTTTGCCAGTTGGATTTTGACCCCGCATCTAAACTTTAAAGCACTATTCTGGCTTATTATTGCACTATTTGTAATTTTAATTGTACAACGTAATAAGACATTGTTAAACTATATTCTTTGCATAAATAATTTAAAGTAAATAGCTATATCTTTTTATACATTTCCTAAATATATTTTATTGTTTTGATTATATGCGTATTAGTATCGTATGAGTGCCAGAAGTATGTGGAAAGGGAGCATATCCTTTGGATTAGTAAACATTCCTATCAAATTGTATACAACTACTGATAAAAACAATGAGTTTTCTTTTAACCAGTTGGATAAGGAGGGACATAGAATTCAATACAAAAAATGGTGCCCTATTGAGGAAAGAGAAATACCTTATTCGGAAATAAAGAAAGGTTATGAAGTGTCAAAAGATAGGTATGTTTTAGTTGAGAAAGAAGATTTGGATAAAATAATGGCAATAACTACAAAAACAATAGATATCAAGGAATTTATAGATGAAAATGACTTTGATCCCCTTTTAATTGAAAAGAGTTACTATGTCGCTCCGGATGCTGGAAACGATGGTCATAGAAACAACACAGGTAAAAGAAGAGCAAATACCTCTGTTTCTAGCAAAGCGTATGTACTGTTTGTTAGCACCCTTAAAGAAACAAACAAAGCTGCGATAGGCAAAGTGGTGTTAAAAGATAAAGAACACCTTGTTGCATTGAGAGTTTATCAAAAAGGTTTGATAATGCATCAATTAATGTATCAGGAAGAAATAAAGCCCATAGATGAAATCGATGGAATGCCTGGCACTGAAACTTTTACTAAACTTCCTCCAATTGATAAAAGGGAGATTGATCTGGGAAAAGCTTTGGTTGACAATTTAACAAACAAGGAGTTCGATGTTAGTCAATACTCTGATGATTACACAAAACAATTAGAAGAACTCATATCTGCAAAATTACATGGGGAGGTATACACATCTGAGGCGAAGGAAGAAGAGAATGGTGTGGGTGATAATCTCCTTGAAGCATTAAAAGCGAGTGTGCAGAAAAGTAAGCCCAAAACTATGTGATGAAAATACGTCTCACATTGCCGTGACACTTTCTCTACTAATTTTTTAGATAAAGGCGCTGGTATTGTCATAAGAATACTTCTGATATATTGTCAAGAATTTGTGCAAGATCCTGTCTCTTATTTAAAATGTCTGCCCAGGGATCTTTTTTTATTTCAAGTATTTCCGGTACATTGGTAATGGTATAATCAATACGAATGGTGTTTTTTAAATTTATCCATTCTACAGGCATGGATATTGTAGCTGAGTTTACCGGTCTAGGGGAGAATATGGAGGCTATTGTTTTTCCTCGAGAGTTTTGATTATAGTCAAAGAATATTTTTCCTTTTCGCTGGTCGGTATTCCATTCTGTTGTGACTTTGCTTGGCAACCGCTTGATTAACATCTTACCTATAATCTGAGCAAAAGACCTTGTTTGTTCATAGGTGTATAAATTAATTATTGGTATAAATATATGAAGGCCCGTCTTGCCTGAAGTTTTTATAAATGATTCTATGTTTATTTTATCAAAAATGTCTTTTAGATGGTATGCTGTTTCTACTGTTACTCTAAATGCTTGCACGTTATACTCGGGTTCTTGGTATTTACCTTCGTTCCCAGAATATATGTAAGGATCTAGATCAAAGACTATGAAATCAGGGTGATTCAATCCGTAATTGTCTATCTCTGAATTATCTGAATTATCGTTCACGTAGTTATTGACTCTACTGTACCATGGGTGCATTTCAATGCACCCAAGGTTAGCTAGCCACAGCAAAGTTTCCTTGTTGTTACATAAGATGTAGTTGATGTATTCATTTCTGGATTTTGAGTAAATTTTTATCGTTTTTACATAATCGGGTTTTTCGTTTTGCCAGTTTTTGTGATAAAAGGATTTTCCACCAATTCCATCAGGGTATCTATTTAGTGATAGTGGTCTGTCTTTAAGGTGTGGAAGAATAAAAGGGCTGATTTTGTCATAATATTCAATTAAATCCTTTTTCGTGATTGGGCCACGAAAGTTAGTTTTACCCCAATATGTTTTTTCAAGATTTGAGAAGTTATTGTATTTACTAGGTGATACCGGTTTTGGTGCTATCTCATTCATTTTGTTGTCTTTGAAATTGTTGTTGTCGTTGTAGTTGATTTCATTTCTAGGAACAAAAACATCATTGTAAATTCTTTGCTTGTTCTCTTCCATGACGCAGTCTTGTGGGTTCTTATCTTCTCTAAATCCTAAAAATATTGGAGCCCTCATAATTTTATCACCGGTCCAATCACTAAATTTTATTTCAACTACGAGAACTGGTTTAACCCATATCGCTTCTCTATTTGTATATGGAACATAGTCAATAGGGCATTTTTCTATTGTGATTTTTTTAAGGGTGTTGTATATGTTTGGTAGTTGGCTAAAGTCAAAACCACTGCCGCTATGCCCTACAAATTTTAATTTATTCTCATTAGGTGATTTGTTATTATCGACGGCCGCCAAAAGAAGGGATCCAAAGTATTTTTTCCTGTTACCTTCTCCCCTAGTAAAACCTATTACCACACAGTCTTGTGTTTTTGTATTCTTTATCTTTAGCCATTCTTTTGACCTGGAGCCTGTATGGTATTTGCCAAGTTTGTGTTTGGCAATCATTCCCTCAAGGTTCATTTTCTTGATACTTTCAAAAATGTCATTGCCTTCACCATCAATAAAATCTGATATTTTTATTCTTTTGTTACTCTTGTCTTTTCTTATTATGCCATTTAGAATTTCCCTTCTTTCAACGAGGGCAAGTGATTTTAAATCAAAACCGTCTAGATATAATATATCGAAAATGTAATAAGTAGCAGGAAACTGACTTGAAAGCATTTCAATATCTCTTTTTAAATTGATATTCATTCTCTTTTGATGGCTCTTAAAATCTGGAAAACCCTTTTTATCTAAAACTACGATTTCCCCATCAAAAACAATGGATTCTTTACAATTTTGTTCATCTATTGCTGATTTTAACGGTTCAATTAATTCTGGATACCTTTGCGATATTATGTTTCCACTCCTTGATTGAATTTTAGATATTCCTTTTGATTTGTGTATAAATGATAGAGCTCTTACACCATCCCACTTGATTTCAAAAAACCAATCTTGACTATTAAATGGCCTATTTAATAAAGTCGCTAACATGGGCATAAGATTGTTTGGAAATTCTTGCTTGTTGAAAGCAGTAAATGAATGCGACTTAATGTGAGAACCAACAATATTTGATCTATTGCTGTTAGTGTTATTATTGTCTGTATTGTTATTGATTTCGGATATGGTGTTTTTTTTATTATCTGTTCTGATTTTATGATCGTTGTTCGATTCTTTGAGAAATTTATTCTTATTTGCTTTTTTCAGATCATCGTTGGTCAATCCGCTTAAAACTGAATCTGGGTTGCTCTTAGTTAAGTCTGTATTTGCTTCTTTTTTACCTTTGTCGTGTTGGAAGGCGAACCTGTCATTTACTTTAACTAAAAGCCACTGGTTTTGTCTTGATGTTTTAATTAGTGAGAACTTGCCTTTTAATTTTTGCCCAAACAGTGTAAAATTTATTTTTTCCCTATTGAATTGATCTGATACGTCTTCGTCATTATATTCTGTTACTTCTATGGAATATGTTCCGCTGTCCCATACTATAACAGAACCAGCTCCATAATTTCCTTTAGGAATGTTGCCTTCAAAAAGCAAGTAATCTACTGGGTGATCTTCTGTTAATATGGCGAGTCTCTTTATTTTGGGGTCGGTAGAGGGACCTTTGGGTATAGCCCAAGATATCAATACTTTATTTTTTTTTGATTCCAGCCTAAAGTCATAATGTAAACGCGTGGCGTCGTGCTTTTGTATTACAAATCTTGTGTTTGTATTTGAATCTGCTTTGATATTTTGATTAAAATTTTTATCTGTGTTGTTGTTATTGCCAGATGGTTCGGGAGTCTCTTTAAAGTTTCTTTTCCTGTTATAATTTTCTAGCATGCCTTTCCCTTGAGACCATTTGTTGAGAAATGATTTTCATTTATGAATATAAAAGAAATTCTCAAATTTATTAAACAAACAAGAATAAAAGAACTTCACTGGTGCATGATGATGGTAATTCTTCATTATATACAAATAATGATTAATTGTATTCCGATCATCGAATTGATGTTTTTAGTTGAATGCCAATTTTACTGCAATCTGTATTTTTACTAAAAGATAAAAGAACTGTTTGCTAAATTATTCCAAATCAAAATCATTACCGCAAATAATAAAATCTAAAGTAATTAATCCGTTTGTGCTCTCTAATAATAATTGTTGTTTATTATAGTTCACTATATATACAAATAATAAAATTTTGGTTATGTAGATGATTTTGCTGACATTATCTTGGAATTTTTACCCTGAATTGATCCAATCTATCCGACGTAGCATTAAGCAATACTTCAGAGCCGTTAAAACCTTCCACTTCATCCTTCGGAACGTTATATTCGTCTTTTGCCCCCTCTGATGTTATGATTATGGATAATTCTGTTACAGCCGATACATTACCTAAAGATTGCATTTCCTTGGTTCTAACTCCTTTATGAATAATTGAATCCCAGTCTTCTATTACGTAATTGTTTGATGTTTCTCCCTTGCTTGTATCTTTAATCCTAGTTTGTCTTTCTATCCTTGGTAAACGATCTTCCAAGTTATACTTACTTTGGAATTTGTTGGCATCTCCTGTTGATTCTGAATTAGATGAGGAATCTGCATTATATTGTTGGGTAACCGAGGCAGAATGATATCGTGAATATTCCCCTTCATTTGGTGGGCGATCTTTTTTGAAATTATCTTCTGCTTCTTCTTCTGTAATATTGAACCATAATGTATCCCCGTCGTATCCTTTCACTAAATATTTTGGCAAATAGAATTTATTTTTCCTAAGTCTCCCTCTCTCTGTGACGACAAATTCTTTACCGATATCTTGAACTTCTCCAAGATCATCACCTTTTTCAAACCCTCTTGCCTCCTTTTTTATGATATCTTTCCATTCTATGGTGTTGTCTTTCCAATCAAAATTGTCTTTGTCGGTGTTTGAACCATTCATATCCTTTACTATTAAAATATAGTTTATAACCACTATGATTGCAAATATTCTGGAAAAGCATTTTTATTAACAAATTTAAAGGATTTTTAAAATTGTTTTGGTGATTGTATAAATTTTATACGGGCAAGCAAAAATATGCGATGCCTGTAGCATTGGAAAATTATGATTTCCTATAGATTATCATTGTAAGGCGCTGAATATGTATTTTATCTGTTTCTCTGCTCTGTTATGAATAAACATACGACTATTATGCATTAAATGTACTATAATTTTGTGTTCTTTTGCCATCAATAATAATGAAATGTCATTTTTATTTATGATGATGAATATTATTATATTATATTAATATATAAAACGTGAATGAAAACCTATCAAAAATTTACCCTGATAACTGTTATTCTTGGGCTTATTATCCCTCTCCTTGGACTTTTTATCTACTTTTTTGTCAATAGTATAATAGGCATTCCAATTCTGGGATTATTTCTTGGTGGAGCACTACTTATTGGAATATTGATAATCGCAATTAATATTGCAGGACTTGTAGTTGCATTTAAGATAAAAAATACCAAAATTGTTGGAATTGCGTTAATCGGATGTGGGGCGGCTTTATTTCTTGCGGTTCAATTCCTTGCAATCCCGGGTCTTATTCTTTTTGTAATTGCTGGGATTTTGGCTTTAAAGGAAAAAAATCCTAGTTATGATTTGAAAGAAAGGAATCCTGAATATGACTCTTCTCAAGAAGATGGAGTGGTTTGTTTGAATTGTCAAGCTATGAATTTAAAAAATTCAATATTTTGCAATAAGTGTGGACAGAAAATTTAACCCACACACTAATGTAAAAGGTGAGGTAAACTTATTTAAAAGAATGATTATTCTGCTTCAGATAAGGAAAAAATCCTCCTCATTTGTCAAAGATGTGAAAAACATGTATCTTGGTATTATGTTCAAGTTAGTCATTTGGTGCAAGCAACCTCTTTAATTGGAATTATCCCTTTTTCCACTATATTGTATCAAAATAGTTATTGAAATGCTGGATTTACTTGGTGTACTCTTTATTATGTTTTAGATGAGATTATTTATATTGCAAACAACTATTTTCTACAACCATGATGAGATAAAAGAAAGAGGGGATAAAAATGATATTGATAATGGCTATAATTTATGGATGGATGTTATAGACCCCTCAGTAGAGGAGATATCTTATCTCCAAAAAGAATTTGGTCTAGATATTGACACCCTCAAAGTAGTTGAACGTGAAGCGAAAAGACCCCAGGTTCGCCTACTTGAAAGTTATACTTTTACTATATTACTTGACATTAAATATAAAACACTTGAAAATCTAATTATTAAAGGAATTTATCTATATTGCGGAAAGGGTTGGGTAATATCTATTCACTCTTCTGAGGTTGACTTGTTAACACCCATTAGAATTTTATTTAATCAGAAAAACAAGACCATAACAGCGTCTAATATAGATGCACTCTATTATAGCATGATTACCGAAATCATACACAAGTATGAACTGCTTTTGACCTCGATAGAGTTAACAATCACAGACTTTGAGCAGCAGTCAATCTATGCAAAATCTTCAAAGAAAATGCTAAATTCCTTAGATTTGGTAACAAGACAATTAATAATTATAAGG
>JBKJYK010000231.1:0-4977 GCA_046715515.1 Candidatus Nitrosocosmicus sp. | reverse complement strand
TACAAGTATGATAAATTTAATTAGAAATTGATACAGAAATGTATTTATTTCCATCACTGAATTTTTTAATTATGAGTAAGAAGGCAAAGAAAAATGCACCTTTACCAGCTTCCAGTGCAGGATTGTTAAGGTTTTTTGAAGATGAAACAAAAGGAATAAAGGTAAAGCCAGAAATCATTTTAGTGATATCAGGAGTACTGATTGCAATTTCAATAGCAATAAAGGTTTTAATTCCGGTATAATTTTTCTTTTTGACTTTTAATGAGCAATTTCGATTCAGACAGCATTTCTAGCCTTCATAAAAGATGGCTGTTTACAAACATTAACCCATCTTCCGAGAAATTTTCATATCTAATTTCAGTTGTAAGTTTACTAACTAACATAATATTAATTAATTTTATACTAAACCAAAACGACATTACTGAATTTGTTTTAGCATCTCCGGTTATTGTAGGTGTTTTTACTGTGACTTTATTGTCTGACTTTCTATCCCTAAAAGGAACTCCTCTCAATAGAATGTCAAAAGTTTTACATGTTGCTGCTTTTGCCAATTTGCTATGGACATTAACGGTGATATTTAGCTACGTATCGGAATTTATAATATATACAAATCATCCCGCAATAAATTCAATTATGCAAGGGATGTTCATGGCAATCGGATTACGAATAGGAATTTTCACCTCTGTTTTTGGTGCATCATTGAAAAGAGCAATACCTATATCGTTTATACAACCGTTAATCATATTTATCTTAATTTCTTTTTTCTATTTTAATCATATTTTCTTTACGAATTTATCAGTTTATTTATTTGGAGCAGTAATGTTAACAATAGGAATTATTTGGGCAATAGTTATCGACAGGATAGGAAGACCTAATTTTTCAAGTGCTTTTAAGATCCTGCAGGCATTTCTAAAAGCCTGGACTGAAAATAAATCTGATGAAATGGAAAGAATAGCTGAAGAAAAAGCAAATTCTAAATCGGTTAAAACCTTTTTAATAAAACTAAAATCCAAAAAAAACGTCATGATAGTTCTTCCAGAGCTGCATCCTGGTCCCTTCAATCCTATAGGGGGAAGCAACCTACCTTATGATATCTTTAATTTTTACAACAAATCCGCCATGGTTATGCACAGTATTTCAGATCATTCACTTAACATTCCTTCCCAAAATGAAGTAAAAAAATATTTGAATTCATTAAACCATTTAGAATATTTGGAATCTGGAGACAAATGCACAATACCAGTTTCTTATTCAATAGGCGATTGCAATTGTACCGGATTTGCATTAGGTAAAAATGCCATCATTTTATTATCAAAATCTCCATCAGGAATGGAGGATATCCCACCCGACGTTAAATCACTCCTTGAACAGTATTCAAAAGAATTGGGTTTTGAACAAACTCTAATAATAGATTCCCATAACTCCATGGGAGAAAAAATTGAAAAACAGGATATTAACAATTTTATCAGTATGGGAAAAAAATGTCTAGAAAAAATAACAGAGTCAGAACAATTCCCATTTAAAATAGGATATTCAAACAGTTTTCAAATAGAAAATCAAATGATAAAGTCACCCGATTTAGGGGATGGCCAGTTTGGAACCCTAACCATTTCAATTAAAAATAAAGAATACGTATTATGCTGGTGCGATTCTAACAATATGAAAAACGGGATAAGGGAAAAAATAATTGCAAAGCTTAAAACAGAGGGATACAATGTTATGGAAGTTTGCACATCAGATACCCATTCGACTTCAGGCAAAAGAAATACAAAGGGGTATTATACTTTAGGTGACATCACCAATGAAACGAAAATAACAAATATTTTTCTGCAATTAGTTAAACTATCCAAAGAATCAGTCAGTGACTCTACTTTTGAAATCCACAAATCAGAAAGTGAGGTAATGGTTATGGGAAATGATCAGTTTGATGATTATTCCTACGCTTTAGAAAAATCGTTTAAAGTTACTAAAATTTTCCTTTCAGTGACCTTTATTATTTATATTGCGATGCTACTTGTTACCTGAAAACCAGCATATTATTTTATCAGACAAGGTTATAGTGGATGGAGAGAGATTTGAACTCTCGATCACCTGTGTGTGAGACAGGTATCTTAACCACTAGACTACCCATCCAGATTCGCAGATTATTTAAGCCTTCGTTGTTTTATATTAATTTTCATATTATAAACTTTAATATCATAACTATTAACGATTGGATGACCAAATCTAATTAAAAAAAGAAAAGGGTTTTTAGGTTCCTTCACCATATTCATTTAGGTATCTATTTTGATATTGGGTCAAACTATCTATATTTATGCCCATAGATTTCAGTTTTAATTCAGCAATATTAAGATCTTGTTCTTTAGAAATATCATATATCTTATTTTCAAAAGAATCCCTGTTTGCTGCAAGTCGTAAAACTGAAAGAAATTGATTGGCAAAACTCATGTCCATTACTTCAGATGGATGGCCTTCTGCGGCAACCAAATTAACTAGTCTTCCCTCTCCGATCAAATTGATTTTGTTTCCATTGTTCATGATAAATTGTTCCACATTTTCATTCATATCATAAACCGATGTGGATAATTTTTTTAAATCATCAATTGATATTTCAACATTAAAATGACCCGCATTTGATAGAATGGCACCATCTTTCATTTTCTCCATATGAATACCTGTAATAACATCCTTGCATCCAGTAGATGTAATGAATATGTCACCCAACGCAGATGCTTCCAACATCGGTTTTACCATAAATCCATCCATTTTTGCTTTCAATGCGTTAATTGGATCTACCTCTGTTATTACAACAGATGCACCATGACCTTTGGCCCTGCTTGCAATCCCTTTTCCGACATGCCCATACCCAGCAACAACTACTGTTTTTCCAGCAATGAGAATATTTGTTGCACGCAAGATTCCATCTAAAGCAGACTGTCCAGTTCCATATACATTATCAAAATCATGTTTAGTTTCTGCGTCATTTACTGCAATTATAGGATACTGTAGCTTATTGGTTTTTTCAAGTGCCCTCAAACGCATAACACCCGTTGTTGTTTCTTCGGTGCCTCCAATAATATTAGACCCATAATCATTCAGTGTTTTATGAAATTCGATTGTCAAGTCCGCACCATCGTCGATTGTTATATGGGGTTTAAACTTCAATACAGAGTAAATGTCATCATAGTACTCTTTACTAGTAACTCCTCTACTTGCAAAAATAGACAATCCCTCATCCACTACCAGAGAGGCGGCAATGTCATCACTTGTACTCAATGGGTTACATCCTGACCAAGCTATTTCTGCACCGGCTGCATGCAGTGTTTTAATTAAAACAGCTGTTTCCTTTGTCACGTGTAAACACCCACCAATAATAAGATTTTTTAAGGGCTTGGAATCCTGGTATTTCTTTTGTAATGAAAGCAATACAGGCATGTGGGATTCAGCCCATTCGATTTTTTTCTTACCATAAGAAGACAATGACCTGTCTTTGATTCGATACTCCATAAGTAAAAAAATATAGAGTCCATATATTACTCTAACATATCTGAAGCTCAAAAAAGAATTTTTTGCAAGAGATACTCACACAGTAGCTTATGAACTTGTTGGAAAAAGACTGGTTAGGTATACAGATTTTCTTGGAAAATACTACAAATTAAGCGGAATAATAGTGGAAACGGAAGCTTATGGTTACTCTGATGATCCAGCAAGTCATGCCTTTAAAAATATAACGAATCGCAACAAAGCAATGTTTGGTGACATAGGTAAAATATACGTTTATTTTATCTATGGAAACCATTATTGTTTCAACATCGTATCTAAAAATAATGAAAGTAAAGCTGGAGCTGTTTTAATAAGATCTATTCAGCCATTGGAAGGTATCAATTTAATGAGGATATTTAGAAAAACTGACAACATCACAGATTTAACTTCAGGTCCAGGAAAGCTAACTAAGGCTTTCAATATAAAGAAGAAGCACAATGAATTAGATGTTACAGACGATAAAAACGATTTTTTGTATTTGGAGGATAATCAAGATGAAAGGAGTCCCAACAGATTTAAAGTAATTGGGACAAAAAGGATAGGCATCTCCAGTGCATTGGAAAAGAAATGGAGATTCATCATGCTCAATGCAATGAAAAGTAAAATAAACGAAATTGAGGAGGATAAATATTATCCCAATCCATTTCTATCCAAAAGAAGCTAATTTAAAATCACAAAATAGATAAAAACCTTAAACAAGTTTAGATAAGTATTACAAATAAATTGCATTAGTAAATGCCACTCAGTGATTACCTTGTACCCGAAGAGCAAATAAAATTTATTTGTAAAAGAGATATTGAATATGCCAACAAAAAATATTTCTTAGCTATTACAAATAAAAGGATATTGTTGTATAAGGAAAGAGGGATATTAAACAAATCTGAGGACATTGTATGTGAAAAGTTAGAACGTTTAGGAGGGTTGGAATATAAAGAAAAGAGAGGATTGCTATTCAGTCTAGCTAAAATTTCTATCACGGGTGGGATAAAAATAGACATCAAAGGACCATCGGAAGAAGTAAAAAGCATGTTTCAAGTTCTAGAGGGACTTATTAATTTAAAATAAGCAATATTATTTAGAATGCATCAAACATTAAATATACTTTATTGGATGGGGTTAAAAAAATTATGCTTCTAAAACCATAATCGGAATAACTAGATGTTTAACATTCTTTTAAGAAATTCAAAATAAAAGAGTAAGACATAAAACCCGTAAACTGTGACAACATGAAACAAATTAATTAATAGATCAACCCCAAATTTTTAACAATTAGTAGAAATCATTTATATATTAATTCTGAATCTTATAGATTTCGGCGGAAGGTTCTCGCAAAACATATTAAGGATTCGCCAATCTCTTCCTGTTTCTTTTTTTCTTTTTCCTTCTATACCATAAAGGAAATTCAACATTTTTATCATTGGAATGGTATTCATT
>JBKJYK010000230.1:0-9365 GCA_046715515.1 Candidatus Nitrosocosmicus sp. | reverse complement strand
TACCTGTACCCTATCATTATTTTTGTCAGTAACATAGATGTTGTCATTTGCGTCTATCGAAAGACCTGATGGCCCTTGGAACTTTCCGTCAGTTATCCCTTTGCTTCCCCATTTGGATATGAACTGGCCATCGTTTGTGAATTTCTGAATTCTGTGATTGCCATAGTCTGCAACATATACATTGCCCTCTGAATCAACTATGGCGCTTTCTGGTTTTGATATTTGCCCATCAGCTTTGCCTTCAGAACCCCATTTTTTTACGAATTGCCCGTCATTTGTAAATACCTGGACATTCGCAAGGTCTCTATCTGTGACAAATAGTTTTCCCAGTGCGTCATTAGCAGGAACATGGGGATGCAGGAACTGCCCATCGCCTTCACCTTCAGAACCCCACTTTCCCTGAAACTGGCCATCGTTTGTGAATTTCTGAATTCTATAGTTAAATTGATCTGCAACATAGATATTCCCTTCCTGGTCTATAGATAGTGCAGATGCTTTATGAAACTGCCCATCGCCTTCACCACCATTACCGAACTTGGTCAAAAAATTGCCATTCTCATCGAATACCTGAATTCTGTGGTTAGCATAGTCTGGGACGTATACTTTTCCATTATAGAAGTCAACGTCATTTTGCCCATTAAACTGCCCATCGCCTTCACCTGCAGATCCCCATTTTGTAAGGTAGGTAAAGGTCATATTTTCTGACTGCGCATATGACATACTAGGTATTGCAAATACAAAGGTAAACACTAGAGCGGTAATAACCGCTAATTCTTTAATCATCACAACTTTATTTGGATTCTATGTAATTTATGTGATGTTGTAATTTTCTCTGTCAAAAAAAAAAATAAAGAAATATCTGTGTCGTTAAAATAAATCATAACGATTAAAATAAATTTTGATTTGTGTACCTTTATTGTTACTATTTTGTCTTTATGTTTGGAAATACCAAGTGACAACCATTGCATTGATGTTGGAACAAGAGAAACGGAAGGGTTAATCATTGGGTACCCACGTAATACTGTGGAAATATCACAGCATATTGGGAAAATACCTTGTAAATAGCATGCCAATGGAATAACCTTAATGACCTTAAAATGCGCCAGTTGTTGGTTAGAACCAACTATGCTACTTTAACTACCCCATGGAAGTTGTTCTCTTTTGTATTGTGGCAGTTTTACTGATGGTTAAGGTTGTATTCAATAGTGTGGTTGAAAGAATAATTGTCTCTTGTAGCTGCCCATTTTTTATATCTTGCAACAAGTGTTTTTATTGATGAAATCCATATTGCCCATTTTAATTAATGTAACCTTGGTTTTAATTTAAAAGATATGAGGTAATTGACAACATTGTTTTATATCGTTGCAAGTTTATTATGCTTTATGCTTTATCGGAACTTTTTGTATAACGTACTAGAGCAAAGCAAAGTGGGCTAGAGTTTGGTATTGGGTATATCTTTAACCATATGGATTATGGTGACCTGTTGTTGGTTGATTTCACCTATTCTGTAACAAATGTGATTTGATAAATATTATGGAGAAGGTTGATTAATTTTACTATTCAAAATGGCATTTAATGAGATAACCTATCTTTTTGAATATGCAATATCTGGCCTGCTGATTGGTTTTGTAGGTGGCATGGTTGGACTGGTGTTGGGTGTGGTTAGATTTTCAATAGTTTTAGGTGCAGAAACCACTGCAAGCGTTGCGGCAGGAACCAATTTGGGCATAAGCGCACTTGGTTCCATAGCTGGGGCAATCAAACATTCTAGGCAAAACAACGTGGATTTTCAAATCATTGTTATAATGGCCATAGCTGGGGCAATCGGGGCATTTATTGGCTCCTTTAACGGGTCATGTCCCAATGGCATTGTTGCTTGGCATTATAGGGTTAATAGTATCCTATGAAGCATTTTCGCTTATAAAGAGTTCACATAAAACAATGACCTTGGTATTGTGTGATGAATATGCAATACAAGAAACACACTGACAAGTCTTAACTTGCATATAGATAATTTTATAGGTTTGGCAGTTTTAAAATCCGCTATATTTAGTATGCCTTTACAATATTCGAGTGTAAATATAAAAAATGGATGAACATAATGAACATACAGGAAATAACAACAATAATTATTATACATCAAAAATAGACAAAAAATTTCTTGATAGATTGTTAGAATTTATACAATCAGTTGAATCCGAAATGGACATAATGTTGCCTGGAATTGCATCCTTGCAATTCTTGTCATATTACAAGATAATTGATTATGTAATATCACAGAAGTTGGCCAAAAATATCATTATCCGATTGTTATGCCCTTTTGACGAGGATAGCACGCGGCTAACCAAACATTTAGTCCCATTTATCGGATATAGATCAATAAAACCATCATTACCCAAGACCCCATCAAATTCCTTGTTCTTTCTTAGAGACAAACAGGATATTTTTTCTTTTTCAATCAATATGCAAGTACAACCGCACCGGCATGGTAATCAAGACAGCGATACCATTTTTTCCCTCGATAATTGGTCATATTCCAAGGACATCTCAATAGTGGGAAATACTGTTTATTGTTTTGATCTAATCTGGGAAGAAAAAGAAAATCACGATAAAACCATAAAGGAAAAAATGCACTCTGAACTTTTGTTTGATTTAATCTCACATGATATAGGAAATTATCATCAGACAATACAAAATAGCTTGGGGATTGTAGATTCCATTGTAAAAAGAAATAACAATGATACAAACGACCTATCCCAGAATAACGAAAGAATTTTTTCGTTTCTTACAACTGCGAAAAAAGCACTGAATAAAAGTCAATCACTTGTAAACAACATACGTAGGTTAGAACGACTATACGCACAAAAGGATCTAGAGCTAATATTAAAGAATCTTCCATGTGTTATCAATAATGCATATATTACAATGCAGCAAACACTATATGACAATAATCCACAAGGCAAAAGAATTAGATTTTCTTTAAATGTAGTGGACGACCATAATCCCACTGACATAAATGTAATCGCAGAAGATCTGCTCGAGGAAATTTTTGTTAATTTATTTTCCAACAGTATAAAATATACAGAATCGTCGGAGGTTAAAATTGATGTTCTGATAAGGGAGTATTTTATTGGCGAAGTAAAATATTGGATGGTAACTGTATCTGATTATGGTAAAGGAATACCGGACTCGATGAAAAAGGAGTTGTTCAAACGATTTTATTCCAAAGCCAAGGGAAGCGGATTAGGCTTATCCATAGTAAGGACATTGTTCGAAAGGTATAAAGGCAAAATCTGGGTAGGAGACAGAGTATATGAGGACTGCACGCAGGGAACAGCATTTGGAATGATTTTTCCTGCAGCGCAGGAACAATAGTATATTATGTGATGTCAATGTTGTAGTTTTTTGCTTCCATTCAGTTGACAACCCACTGTTGACAGTTTTCTATTATCGAGCCATTAACCATTCAATCATTCAGTAGCCTTCCATCCAGACAGTATCATGGTATTGCTGTAGTTGTCTTATTTGCTCTAATGTAACATTATTGTCGATATCTTTGGAATCATATGCACATATTCCAATAATAGGAAAGTTAAACCTTTGTTCCAAACATGATTCATATTCAAGTAATTCTTTTGTAAACCCATTTTTGAAAAATGCGCTCATATCTCCAAATACTCGCATTCCTCTCTTTCCTTTGCTAAGACAGTTTTCCACTAACGTAGACCATAATGCAATTGTTCGCTGAATATTGGGTATCCCATCAGGAAAATATGCTTCTTCAGTGGTACTGATAATAATGTCTCCTCTGGATTCAAGTTCAGCAACATTCAATTGCCATTCATTTTCCATCCTGGCAAGGATCTCATCTTTTGGCAGATCTGTGGTTGTCATAACAGCAACCTCATTTCTTTCAATACCACCTTTTAGAAATGCAAAGGCTTCATTGAATTTTTCCTCTTTGCTAGGATAGACTGCAATTACATGATTTCCTTGCTCGATAGTCTGTAGCCGCTGTGCCAATATATATACTATAGAGAGACTTAAAATATAAGAATTGTGCCTTAAGTGAACAAAGTCTTTTACTTTTTTAGTTTATTGTTATTGTTCAGAACTTCATTAACTGTAGATGCATTTTCCTCTGTCATATATTTATTATATTAAAAATCTTGTTTTTTTAAGATAAAAACATTCTGTATAAACCCGTGAATGAAGTGGAGGGAATGGGATTTGAACCCATGACCACCTGCGTGTAAGGCAGGTATCCTAACCAGTCTAGACAACCCCTCCAAAAAATATTTAAAATTGTAATGATCTAATGTTATTAAACGTTTGTTTTAAGCTTGAAAATACGGTCTAGTCTACTTTGATCATCCAATTATGGTGAAGAAGAGAATTATGACGCGCGGCGTGTCGATATTTATCATTTGGCTAAACATCTGCATACAGTGAAAATTCATGGGGATGGGGTCTGAGGGTTACATCCACGTGATCCTTTACTTCTTGCAGAATTATTGAATCAATGATATCGTCATCAAAAATTGGCTTCAGAAATTCCCTGTCATTGCTTAGCTCCTCATATGCTTCACGGAGGGTTGCAGGTAACTGTCTTATTCCAAGCTCCATTCTGCGCTGTGGAGTCATTTTAAAGATGTCCTCGTCTATTGGATCTGGAATTGAGATCTTTTTCTTTATTCCATCCAATCCCGCAGAAATAATTGCGGAAAAGGCTAAATAAGGATTGCAGGAAGGATCTGGGGCTCTGAATTCTATTCTTTTCATATGGGCAAATCTTTCTCCCCTATAGTGAGCCGCATTTCTGATAATTGCTGATCTGTTACCGGTGCTCCATGCAATATACACAGGTGCCTCATACCCTGGCACCAGCCTTCGGTATGAGTTGGTGGTGGGAGCAACTATTGCTGCCAGTGCCGGTGCGTGTGTTAGAATGCCTGCAGCAAAGTACCTTGCTATTTGGGACATCTCTGCATAGGGGTCATTGATGTCAAAAAACAAATTGTTTTCTTTATCCCACAAGCTAACATTAACATGCATGCCAGAACCATTGTCTAGGGCTATGGGTTTTGGCATCATGGTTGCAATCATGCCGTGTTTTTTTGCAATGTTTTTCACAATGTATTTGTAGCTTTGAACAGAGTCTGCGGCATTCACTAAAGTATCAAATCTTATGTCAATTTCGCATTGTCCTGCAGTTGCAACTTCATGATGGTGCGCATCACAAATTATTCCAAAATCATTGCTGAGTACATCAACGCATTCGTTTCTGTATTCCATTAGGGTGTCACCTGGTGCGCTGGGAAGGTATCCTTCCTTTAGCCTTAATGCATACCCTACGCCTTCGGTGGACCATGGGGCCTCCTTGGATATTATGTTGTAGCTTTGGGATCTATATGGAGTCATTGTGTTTACTTCTAACTTGTCAAAAACAAAAAACTCTACCTCTGGACCCCAAAAGGAGTTATGGTATCCCTGTTGCCTTACGTATTCCTGCGCCCTTTTGGCTATGCCCCTCGGGTCTTTTTTGTACTGTTGATTTGTTTTTCCACCGGCCAATATGTCGCATATAAGCCTGGCTGTCTTGTCTTTTAGTATCCATGGGATAATGGCATAGGTTGAGGGGTCTGGCCTTATAATGAGATCCGATTCGTGTATCTTGGTGAATCCCCTTATTGAGGAACCGTCTAATTTCGGTAGCCCGTATTCAAAATCCTCTATGTTAAACATGTTTGCCGCCATTGTTGTGTGATGGAATCTACCTGTTAATCCTGTAAACTGTAGGTCTAAAAACTTAATTTCTTCATCCTTTAATTTTTTCATTGCTTGTTCCGCAGTTAAATTCAAAGACTCAATCTTTCCATCTATAACTTTATAAGGCAATTGAAGTATTCGATATAATAAAATAAAAACTTCTAATTAAGCTTATCATGTTAAAGTTATAGGTCAAATTGGGTTCTGATAATCAAAATAGTTTTATGAGTATTGAGGAGGTTTTCAATACCTTAAAAAAAGAAATTCAGCTTAATACCGGTCCGCAATCCCTTCCGCCTGATTTTTATCAAAACATAGCTAACATGATCTCAAAGCTAAAAAAAAGTGATGGTGATGACTATGCTGAAAAAGAACCCGAAGGGGCAAATGACACGGTTTTAAAAAAAGAAAAAATTGATGACAAAATATCTGATCAAATTAAAAATGACTTATTGGATTTGTTAGTCAAGTCGGTTACGTTGTTGTTTGTCATTAGGTATAAAAAAACCATTAATGTTGACAAAACACAAGAAACTTTTGATTACTCTAACCTAACAGATGAGGAAAAATATGTTTTTCATGGTGACAGGGAAAGAGACCACAGAATCAATATTATTTTAAATACATTGTTTGAGGGAAAACCAAAAACACTGGAAAAAATAGTCTCCGCAATCAACCAAAATTTTACTGTTTTGAGGTTTTTGGATTCTATGGAGCAATTTGTGGGTGTCAACATGAACAAATACGGGCCATTTAAAAAGGATGATGTTGCAATTTTACCTTTTGAGAATGCCAGGTCAATCATTGAAAACAATAAGGCAATTGAAATCAATATGATAAATTAGCTTTTAGTGTTAATGACCAAAGCGTTGTTCTGATGGATTTATCTCATGTTTTTATTTTGTTTGTTCTGTTTGAAGGCCGAGATAAGATAAGCTTTTCTTATTTGTCTTTTACTTTATGATTTAAGTAATGCTCCGATAATTTTTCTGAATAACAAGTGCCACATAGATATTCTGAAATATTCCATTGTGGCATGGCAGTGTATCTAAAACCTTTAATTTCTTTACTGCATATTCCGCATTTAATTTGGCCCCCTCTGCCTATTCCCATTCTCTCGTAGCAATAAAAATTATCTGAAATAAAAATTATGGCATTTTCCTTGATTGCTAATATTGTAAATTTTTTATTTAGCGTGCTCTTTAGGTAGATAAATAAATAAACTTGGTTTTTTTGTGTAATCTTTTTTTGTATTCATAAAAGAAATTAATAGGGGTTTTTTTATAGAATGGATGTCACTATGGAATATGATAAAACCGATAAAAGATTTTTTCTGGCAATTATGGTATTAGCAGGTATTACAGGTGTGGTTGCATATTTTCTTTTCTCAGCGGCTAGCCCGCATGTGGGATTACAAAACTCTATATACAGACTAGAACTGCCACCCGAAAGCGAAGCAGGTGCAGCAACAGAAACACCATCCGAAACTGAAGCTATAGATGAGTCTCAGTTTGCAAATAAGGTTTCAATAAGCATACCGGTAGGTGCCTCTGTCCAAGGAAACCCTGACTATGGGCCAGACGCTGCTACTGCCACTAGCGATGCCTTAGTTACTTGGGTAAATGAAGACACTGCTCCTCATTCTGCCACTAGTGGGACAGGACCCGCAGACCCTGAAAGTGGAAAACTTTTTGATTCGGGCCTCCTAATCTCAAATAACAAATTTAGCCTACCTGCTGAAAAATTAGGGCAAGGCGAAGTGTCCTACTACTGTACAGTTCACCCGTATATGGTTGGAACGATAACCGTTTCCTAGACGTATAAAATTTTTATTTACTGGAACATTTTTATACGCTTTTATTAAAATACATGCCAGTAATTGAAATATTTGCAATTTTAGCAATGATACTTTATGAAATTTTTAATTATAACACCGTTATTTTGACGAATATTTATATAATGTACACTTATATAAAAATTTATGTCATTTCTAAACATTAAAGATCTGCATGTCAATATAGAAGATAAACAAATCCTTAACGGGGTTAACTTGAATGTTAATAAAGGCGAAGTACACGCTATAATGGGCTTAAACGGCTCAGGAAAAAGCACACTAGCCAATGTTTTATTGGGTCATCCCCGATATTCGGTAATATCAGGGGATATTTTGGTCAATAATGAAAGTATTCTCCAGTTAAGCACTGACGCGCGTGCAAAAAAGGGTTTATTTTTGGGTTTTCAATACCCTACCGAGGTATCTGGTGTTGGTTATAGTCATTTTTTGCGCAATGCGTATAATTTGTTGACCAAAAGCCTCGCTGACGAGCAAAAAAACCGGGAAGTTTTTTTAACCGTAAGGGAGTTCCATGAATACTTAAAAAAAAACCTTGATAACGTTGGACTTGATCCGAGCTTTTTAAGCAGGTACCTAAATGAGGGTTTTTCAGGAGGGGAAAAAAAGAGATCCGAGGTAATGCAAATGCTTGTGTTGAGGCCAAATCTTGCGATTCTTGATGAACCTGATTCTGGACTGGATATTGATGCTGTAAAGGCAGTCGCAGAAGCCATCAATAAATTGATTGAGATGGGGGCTGGTGTAATTGTTATTACCCATTACGCAAGAATATTGAGGTTTCTTACAAAATTGGATAAAATTCATGTAATGTCAAAAGGTAAAATCATTAAAACTGCTGGAAGAGAACTATCTGAAGAATTAGAGTTAAAAGGTTATTCATGGTTAGGTTTGGCTGAAGATTCAAACTAAACTCATCCGTTAAAACTATTTATTGATTTTAATTTCTCATTAAAACCATGGTGAATGCAGGCAATGTTAACTTTGATATGAGTGATAAAACAAACAACAACAACAACAACAATTTAAAAACAGATGCCGATAACAATCCTGATAATATTGTAAATACGGATAATGCTTATGATGCCATAAAAATAAATGATAAAAAGGAATCCGAGGAAAAAGAAAAAAGAGCAATCAATGACCCTGCCAATCACGTGAGCAACAACAATTCCCTAAATGGCCAAATCAAAGAAAACAAATTTGAAAAAAAATTTTTCAATTTTACCTTTTTTAAAGTTGATCCTAAATGGCGATGGTTAAATGAGATAGGCAAAGACGAGTCATCCATAGAATTTCTTGAATTATTGCGAGCTGCTAACACGAAAATGAAAGTTAGAACCTATTCTACAGTTGGATTGAGACATGATTGCGAATTTTTGATATTGACAATTTCACCATCTTTAGAAAATATTCAAGTTTTTACGTCAAAGATATATTCAACCATTCTGGGAAAATATGTTGAACCGGTTAATACCTTTCTTTCATTGACAAGAAAATCAACTTACTCTAATCAAGTCCGGCTGGGCTTTGAACGTGATGATGAGGGTGATGCTCCATTAAAATATTTGGTGGTCTATCCATTTATTAAATCCCGGGAATGGTATCTTTTACCGTTAGAAACAAGAAAACAAATGATGGATGAGCATATAAAAGTTGGAAGAAAATACCCTGACATAAGGCTCAATACCACTTATTCCTTTGGGATTGGAGATCAGGATTTTATGTTAGCTTTTGAAACTGA
>JBKJYK010000229.1:0-3103 GCA_046715515.1 Candidatus Nitrosocosmicus sp. | reverse complement strand
GTGTCAGCACTAACCAAAATACATCGGAGGTAGCTTCTCCTCAAAAACCAAATGGTGTGAGAATAACTTCACCTGTAAATGGGGAACAGATAATAGTTAACGGAACTGATTATTTTACCAAAAATGGAGAAAATCTCTTAATTAAGGGAATCTCTGTCTATACCAAAAATGGTTCTTCAGATTGTGCTGTCTCTGTGATCATCAATAATGTCAGACCATATCAGTTGACTAATGCTACCGGTAAAGCAGGAGGTGGTGATTATTCATCTTGGAATTATAATTTTGCCCCTGAATATTTGGCTTTAAAAGAAGGACCAAATAAAATCACATCCAAATTGACTTGCCAGCCCGGAAACAAAAATGCGTATTATAGCATAAATGTTACTGGATTAAAGCTAAATGAAACCTTCTCGGCCAATATCGAAAAACCCGCTGTTGTTGAAAGAGGGTCGACAAACGGTATACCTCCTTCAGGCCTAAACACAAACAGCGTGGCTGCTGATCGCGTGGGAAAACCCATTCTATCCCCTGCTGACAATACCAGGCCAACCAATGGAACACAGCCTTCAGGCCTAAACACAAACAGCGTGGCTGCTGATCGCGTGGGAAAACCACTTAATGTTGCAATTGTTTTTCCCAAAAACTATGAACGTGTTAGTGTTGATGAAACTCTATTAGTTAACGGAACTTCTACGTATCCAAGTAATTGGAATTGTGAGGTTTTTGTGGCTGTTGGAAATGGTCCTAATGTCATTATACCAAATAATGAAACCCAATCTAACTTCAAAAAAGCAATAGCTGCCGGTAAAAACGGAGTTAATGATTATACCTTATGGAATCTATCTTTGGAGCCAGGCCAATTCTATAGTAAAAATGGTTCCCAATCCCTTACAGCAAAACTGCAGTGTTATTTACCAAATCAATTTATGAAAACAGCAAAAGTCACTATTGTTGCAGAATCGTCAAAACTACCAGATACAAAGTCGATGGATATTGGCATTGATAAAATCGGTAACGTTAGCAATCAAAAAATAGTTATAACTGTCCAAGATTCAGAAATTGATGAACCAATCATTGGCGCCTCCCTATCCGGCAAAATAAATGATGTTTCTTTCTCTGGTATTACTAATTCAAAAGGGGAATTCAGTAAAGGGCTATCACCAAGCAGTTTGGCTTCATCTTCCACATTAGATGTTACGGTAACATCTAATGCCGATGGGTATAAGTCAAAGAAAGCCAACACATCATTTGATTTGTCATCCTCTATCCCTACAGTTACTAACAATCTACAATCTGATGCAGTAAATAGAGAAAATGATGCCAATACAGCTATCCGTGAAAACAACAACCAAGAACTTGCTGAAGAGATAATCAATGAAGTACAAAACAAACTGAGTGATCAGGGCATCAACATTCCACTTCCATTCAACTAAACTTAGGAGGGAGAAGAATAAGTTTTAACTCCTAATTTGAATTGGATTCATCTCTACCTATATCTTTTAATGATTCAGCGCCATATATGATGTCTTTTCTATGGTTTATATGACTTTGAATCTATCGTTTTTCATTTTAGTTGTTAAAATTTTTTATTTTTCCAAATTTGGGATATTTTTATGCATTATTATAAATTGTTTATACAATGCAACGCCTAGCAAAAAAGTTTGGTCTGAATTTTTTCATCAAGAATTTTTTTTACTGGTTTCCAGGAAAACCTGATGTGGTTTTTTGATTCTTTTACAAAAACTTCGTTACAGATAAAACTTTTTGTTTTGGGATCGGATGGGTATCCTGAACCAAGGTCTTTTCCAAGTATTTCTTTTAGTTTAGCGATTTCATTGTCTCTAGTTACTTTGGCTATAATGGAGGCACAAGATACAACTATATTATCTAAATCAGCCTTATGGAATGAATAAACTGAGACTTTTTTATTTAGAAGCCTTTTTTTTATTTCTTGTTGAAATCGACATGGGTTCACATCACAAGAGTCTACAATGATTTTATCTGCGTGAATATTGTCTGCTACAATGGTCATAAATATTGATTCAAGCACATTCAGCCTGTTTAATTTTACAAATTTATCAATTGTAGGACAATTTATTTTACAAATAAATATAGATTCGCAGATACTAAAGATTTTGCTGAATAATTCCTTACGTTTGTACGGTAATGTTTTTTTTGAATCCGTTATGTTCATCTCTTTCAATTTGTCTATTTTTTTTGAGTCAAATGATATTCCAGCAATTACTAGTGGACCTAATACGGAACCCCTTCCAGCTTCATCTATCCCGCCTAACAACAATTACAATCCATTAAAATATAAAATTATATAATGATATCTTTATTTTCAAACTATTAAGTGAATTTTTCAAAATATCCTGAAATTGTATCTAATACAAATTATTGTGACAGGACCTGGTCCGTTATATCCGAAAATGATACTAAAATCATAATACCATCTGGGGCATTGAAAGAAAAAGAACCACCCAAATTTCCAGTTTTCTTTAATCCTGCTGCTAAGTTTAATAGGGACGTTTCTATCCAAATATATAAAACCTTTATAGATTCTAAAAATTATAAGGAATCTTTTTTTGTCGACACCATGGCAGGGTCTGGTATAAGAGGACTTCGAGTTGCAAATGAAATCCCAAAGATAACTAAAATAATTTTCAATGACTTTAATTATTTTTCTATTCAGGTTTGTAAAACAAATGCTGTTCTAAACAGTGTTTATGCTAAATGCGATTTTTATAATAAAGAAATATGCAATTTTTTGTCTAGCAAAATTAGCTATGAAAATAGAGCTACAATTGTGGATATTGACCCTTTTGGAACCCCGGCGCCATATTTAGACTGTGTATTAAGATCGGTAGAAAATGGCGGTCTCATTTCTGTTACTGCAACAGATACTGCAGTATTAAGTGGAGTTTACCCGAAAGTTTGCTATAGAAAATACTATGGGTACCCCCTTAGGACAAGTTATTCAGAGGAAATGGGGATAAGGCTATTAATTTCTTCTATTGCTTTGGTCGCATCTAGGCTGGATTTATCAATCATTCCTATTTTCTCACATGGCTATAGAAATTATTTAAGGGTATATTGTAAG
>JBKJYK010000228.1:0-10224 GCA_046715515.1 Candidatus Nitrosocosmicus sp. | reverse complement strand
CATCAAAATTTGCAGTATAAATTATAGAGTCGGTTTTTTTTTGGAGGGATGTCTCCAATATGTCTTTAGAAGTAACAATGCCTACAGGTTTATTGTTCGAAATAACTATCAATTCGTCATTGTTTTTAAATTTATCTATGTTATCTTTGATAATTGAACCACTTTCAATAGTTAAACCAACTCTTACCATATCTTTTACAAGGACAGATCCTGGTGAACCTTTTTCATTATGAATTAAAAAAATTTTTAGTATATCAAGTAAAGAGATAACGCCAACATTAAAATGGTTGTTATTTACAACAGGTAATCTAGAAACATTATTTTTTCTCATCAAACTTAATGCGTTATCTAAATTTGAATTCTCATCTATAACTATAGGACTAGACATTATATCATTGACTTTTAAACTATCTAGTTTAACATTTAATACAAGATCCCTATCGATAACTAAACCAACAAATTTTTTATTATCTACAACAGGAAGTCCTGTTTTTCCAGTATTTATTATATAATTAATACAAAGTTGTAAATCATCAGTAAGTTTTAAGATATGAGCATCATTCGATAAAAAATGCTTAATTTTTGATGTGGACTGAAAACTGATATTAATAAGATCTTTATAATAAATCATTCCAGCATATTTGTTATCCAAATCAACAACTGGAATTTGTTTAATGGAATGAGTATGCATTAAATTAATAGCCTTTGACACTGAATCCTCTAATGAAAGAGTAGGAACCTCTTTTCGTATCAAGTTTATCATATTAACCATTAAATTAAGTATTTTATAATAACTTAAAATCCTTTTGTAACTTATAAAACAATATGAAAAAATCCTTTGCAGTAATAAGTGGAATTTTAATAATAATAATAAGCATAATAACAATAATAAATTCTCCCTCGGATACCACAATATTACTACCAACTCCATTTACTGAGAAAAATGAATCATCAATAAAGGGGATAGCAGATAATTTAGATTTCCCTACAAGTATAGGCATTTTACCTGATGGCAGAGTTTTAGTATCAGAACAAAAAGGAAATATAATATTTCTTAACAATAATGGAACTGTAATAAACAAATACAAACTAGATGACAATTATTTTAATGAAGGTGCTGGATTATTAGGTTTAACCATTCATCCAAAATTCGATGAGAACAATTTTTTTTATGTTTATCACACATATAAAAACGATGAAAAAATATTTAATAAAATATTGAGGCTGCAAGAAAAAAACAATACCATAATTAGTGAAAAAATAATGATGGATAAAATTCCAGCCTCTCAGTTGCAAAACGGTGGAGCCTTAAAATTTGGCCCCGATGCAAAACTATATGCTGCAATTGGGGATAACACAGTATCTGAGTCATCTCAGAATCTTTCCAGCCTAGCAGGCAAAATTCATAGAATCAATGATGATGGAACAATTCCTCAAAACAATCCATTTAAAAATTCTACAATTTATTCGTATGGACACAGGAACGTTATTGGGTTAGCATGGGATTTTACCAATAAGGTGTTATATGCAAGCGAAGCTGGAAGGATAGGAAATGACGAGATCAATATAATCAAACCAGGTGGGAATTACGGATGGCCAATTGAAGAATGCGGAAATTTGGAAAGAAACCAACTTCTTAAGCCAGAATTCTGTTTCACACCCTCAATTTACCCCGCCGGTATGACATTAAGTAACTCTACAAAACTTGGTTACGAGGGTAAGCTAATAGTTTCTACATTAAAAAGCCAGCATTTAAGAATAATTGATCTCGATTCAAAAGATCAATCAACAATATTAACAGGATTTGGAAAATTAAAGGACGTGGCAGAAGATAAAGAAGGTTCTTTATATACAATTACAGGCAACAAAGATTTTTTTCAAAATTCAGGGTCAGATGAGCTTTTAAAAATAACTAAAAATGAATAATTCAACCCAAAAAAAATTTAGAGATATGACTCAGCAAGAAAGGCTAAAATACATTAAGAAGAAAACAAAACTTGAAGACAAAGAAATTAATTTATTTATTAATACCTCAATATTTGACTTTGACGAGGTAAACAAAATGATAGAAAATGCGATTGGAATTTTTCAAATGCCTTTAGGAATAGCGAACAATTTTGTAATTAACGATAAAGAATATTTAATTCCAATGGCAACAGAAGAACCCTCAGTCATAGCAGCAGCAAGCAATGCTGCAAAAATAGTTAAAGAGACAGGAGGCTTTAAGGCTAAAGCAGACAAATCAATAATGATAGGACAAATTCAGTTAGTCCCTTTTAACAGTAATGATAGACATAACATAGATAAATCAACAAAAACAATCATTAAAAACAAATTTGAATTGATAAATATAGCGAACACCAAAAGCAAATTCGCCAGATGTATGGATATGCAGATAAAACAGGTCAATGATGAAAGCATTAACAACCTTGGGCCAATGATAATAATAGAACTTTTAATCGATACAAAAGACGCCATGGGAGCAAATGTTGTAAACACCATGTGTGAAGCAATCGCTCCAAAAATAGAATCAATAACAGAGGGCCAAGTAATACTAAAAATATTATCAAATTATGAACAAACCGTTTAGTAAAATGCAAAGGGGTTTTTCCAAAAGCATTAATTGGAGGAGATAAAGTTCTAAGAAGAATTTTATTTGCCTATGCTTTTGCTTATTCTGATATCTATAGGGCAGTCACCCACAATAAGGGGATTATGAATGGAATTGATAGCGTGGCAATAGCTACAGGACAGGATTTCAGAGCCATTGAATCAGGATGTCACGCATATGCCTGTAAAGATGGTCAGTACAGATCATTAACTAAATGGTATGAAAATTCGGACGGGGATTTAATAGGTGAAATTGAGATACCCCTAGCAGTTGGAATAATTGGAGGAATTACAAACGTACATCCACTTGTAAAGGCATGCCTAAAGATGCTTGGTATTGCAAGTTCACAGGAGCTTGCAATGATAATAGCTGCGGTAGGGTTGGCACAGAATTTTTCAGCAATTAGGGCACTAGCAGATGAGGGAATTCAAAAGGGGCATATGAAACTCCATTCAAAAAACATTGCAAAAATAGCAGGGGCTTTGGACTACCAAATAGACAATATTTCTCAGCAAATGATTAATGAGGCAAACATATCGGTATCAAGAGCTAAAGATATTATTGAGTCAATCAATAAAACAAATAAACAACATAATAACTAGTATTATAAATTAGGTAGCAAATATGGGTATTGTAAAGTTTGTAGTGCCCAAAGGCAGTATAGAAGAGGCAACATTTAAAATCATAGAACAAGCCTGGCAAGGAAGTGTTAGTGGAAGAGGCAGAATATACAGAGTCAAAATCTCTGATCCTGATATAGAAGTCAAAATTTTAAGGCCACAAGAGATACCTACCTATGTCCAAGAAAAATTTTATGATGTCGGAATAACAGGTAAAGACTGGATAAAGGAAACAGACGCAGATATCAAAGTATTGTTGGATTTAGAATACGGTAAAGTTAAGCAGGTTATTGCAATTCCAGAGTCTTTTGAGTTTAACACCCTTGATGAAATGATAGCACATTTTGCAGAGAACAATAAAATATTACGATTTTCAACAGAATACCTTAAGTCAGCCTCTAAATACATAAAATCAAAACAAAGTTATAAAAAACATTTTGGAGAGTTAGAACCCACAATTATCACCCCATGGTTTAGAATAGGAAACAACAAAAATGTAGAAATATTTTTATCATTTGGCGCCACAGAGGCTAAACCTCCAGAAGATGTAGAGGCAATTTTTGATATTACAGAGACGGGAACCACATTAATTCAGAACAATTTAAAGATCATAGACCAAGTAATGGAATCTACTGCAGTATTCATTGCAAATAAAGACTCATTAAAAGATCCTATCAGAAAGGAGAAGATATCCGACATGATTGTACTGTTAAAGGGAGTAGTAGAAGCAAGAAAAAAATTGCACATATTTGTAAACGTGAATAAAGAAAATCTGGAAGAGCTATTAAAGATTCTTCCATCTCTAAAAGGTCCAACAGTAAGTAATCTAAGCAAAGATGGATGGTATGGTGTTAATACAATAATAAACAAACAAGACTACATAAGACTAATTCCAAACATCAGAAAAATTGCACAAGGATTAGTCACATTAGAACCAAGTCAAATTTTATCATTAGATAACATCATTATAGATGATGATAAAAATTGATGAAAATTATTAATGTTAAAGAACCAATAAATGACGCTAATGAGTTAAGAGAAAAATCATGGAATAAAGATCTGACAACCCCTACAAAAGACTCGGTAGCAATTATAGATGAGATCAGAAAAGGCGGGGATCAGGCATTGTTGAGGTGTGTTGAAAAATTTGATAATGCAAAGATAGATTCTTTTGTCGTTACAAAAAAAGAGATAAAAGAAGCGTATGAAAATGTAACCTCAAGTCAGATTGACACTATAAAATACATGAAATCAAAACTAGAGAAAAGCGAACAGGCTATAAAAAACAATCTTAAGGATATTAAATTAGATTCGGACAACATAATAATAAATAAAAAAGTAATACCGATCTCAAGAATAGGCTGTTACATACCTGGCGGAAAAGCCAGGTACCCTAGTACGGTTATAATGTGTGCAACACCAGCAAAAGTGGCAGGAGTCAAACAAATAGTAGCCATATCACCGCCTATGAAAGATGGAAAGATTGATCCATTTACTTTAGTAGCCGCAGACATATGTGGGGTCAATGAATTTTATAAGATTGGTGGAGTTCACGGGATTGCAGCATTGGCATATGGCACAAAAACCATTAAAAAGGTAGACAAAATTGTAGGTCCCGGAGGCCTGTATGTCTCAGTAGCCAAATCAATAATATCAAAAGACATAGCAATCGATATGTTAGCAGGCCCAACAGAACTATTGATATACGCAAATGAAAAAGACAATCCACGAATTGCTGCGCTAGATTTGATCTCTCAAGCAGAACATAGTGAAGATACTGTATGTGGAGTTGTTACAAATTCAAATGTGACTGCAAAAAAAATAATTGAAGAAATAGATAAAATCATTAACTTTGGCAACATTGCCAGAAAAGACATAGTAGAAAAAAGTTTAAACAAAAACGGTTTTATTGCAATATGCGATAAAAACGAAAAAACCATAGAATTTATAAATGAATTTGCACCTGAACATCTTGAAATACTAGACAATAATGAAAGAAACCTTATAAATGAAATAAACAATGCAGGATTAATACTGATAGGAAACCACACCCCATCATCAATAAGCGATTATTGTTTGGGCTCTAATCACGTACTTCCAACATATAAATTTGCAAAGTCCAGATCATCATTATCTGTTTTAGATTTTGTTAAAATTGCTAACACCGTGGAGATAGAAAATCAACAAACACTCAAAAAAATCACACCAATATTAAAAGAAATAACTACGATGGAGGGGCTGTCTAACCATTATGAAGCAGCAGAAGGAAGGACAAAATAATGGATTGGATTAGTAAAGAACTATCACACATAAAAACTCATAGTTCCTACAAAAGGCCTGAAAGATTGCAAGACTATTACAAGTTAGATTCTAATGAAAACATGGTATTAGGGGAAAAATTCGTAAAGGCAATAGCATTAAAATCACTCTATGATAATGATCTTAGAGAGTATCCTTTAGAACATTTTGAAAAATTGTTTAAAAAGTTAGCAAAATATGTTAACACAAATACAAAAAATATTGGTATAGGAAGTGGTTCTGATCAGATAATGGATTTACTATTGTCTACTATTTGCAAGGGGAAAACAGCCATTACAGTTAATCCAACTTTTTCCTATTTCATAGACCGATGCAATATGCACAAAATACCCACAACGACAGTAAATCTATCAGCTTTGGATAATTCCCTAGATTTTGAATTTTTTATTGAGGAATCCAAGAATATTGATATAATATATATTGCATCTCCGAACAATCCTACAAGCAACCAGTTTAAAATTGAAGACATTATCAATCTGATTGAAGTTTCAAAAGAAAAGCTAATAATTATAGATGAAGCATATGTCGAGTTTTCAGGCTACTCATTATCAAACATTGTAAACAAATATAATAATCTGATAGTAATGAGAACTTTTTCAAAAGCATTTGGTTTGGCGGGTGCAAGGATTGGTTACATCGTTGCCAATGAAGAGATTATTAATATTTTTAACCAGTATATACAGCTGCCATATCCATTAAGTAGTTTTTCTATGTAATTAGCAATAGAAGCGATAGAAAATATCGAGATAATTAAAAGAAGTATAGAAACAATAAAACAAGAAAGAAACAAAACATATAATAAACTAAACCAAATAAAAGGAATCAAAACATATAATTCTGATGCTAATTTCCTTTTCTTTCAGGTATTCAATCACTTTAACAAAATAAAAGAGCGATTGGTTCAAGAGAAGATATTAGTTAAATATTTTGGCAACATAGGAAATTATAAAGGAGCAATACGCGCAACAATAGGAACTGAGGAGATTAATGACAAATTAATATCCACATTGGAAGAATCATCAAAATTAACTTCAGGCCTTTAAAACAATTTAGTTATGAAGAATCATCAAAATTAACTTTATTTATTTGCCTAATGCAATTTCATCGCTATCATCTGTAGCATTAACAATTAATCTAGTTTGAGTATTATTTACATTATGGTTAGAAACACAAGTGTCCAATATCCTTCTGATTTTTTCTGCCCTCATATTACCTAAACCCGGGACTCGCGCAAGCTCTGCTACTGATGCATTTAATACATTTTTAGGAGAATGGAACTTTTCCAACAGTCGGGTAGCTAATTTTGTCCCTATACCAGGTAAAGAGGTAAGAACATATAGTTGTTGAATATAGAAGGGATTAGATTTTTTTATTTTTTTTAAAAGAGGACCACCATCAGTTCCATCCTTTGTTCGATTGGATGCCAATTGTATCAATAACTCTGCTGTATAGTATATTGAAGGAGTATACAAAATTGGTATTCGAAAATCAAGTGCTATTTTTATCAAAGTATCATATGCCACACGTATTTTATCTACTATTAATTTCGAACCAAGATCCCACATCTTTTCTACGTTATTTAAATCTGTAATATTACCCTCTACAATGATAAGAGGTTTTGAATAATGGTTAATTAGATCAGAACATTGTACAAAAAGACGCCCATCATAAACAGAATTTATCAAATCATAAATTGTTTTTCTTTCAATTACGGTCTCAGAAGATACAATATAATCCCCAACAGATAACTGTCTATAATCAACAAAAATTCCCATAATTTTAAGCAAATTGGGAACTTGACTATTTTTCTCTCTTTCATCAGCAACAATACGAATAGTCAACAATAAACAAAAAACAAATAATCCTAATTAAGATTAAGGAAAAAATTAAGAAAGGCCTATAACAATATATTACGGTGATACAGTTATTTTGGCAAGTTAAATGTATTGTTAGTAGTCGAAGGTGATCCTGATTGCGACATTTGCACCATTTGATTAATTTTACTTTCCACTTCCTTTAAGTTTTCTTTAACTCTTGATTCCTGTTTTCCCAAAACTACAACTCTAGTTTTGGATAACTCCTTTTTTTCTTCTAAATCTTTTATTAATTCATCACGGTTAGATTTTACTAATAATGGGCCAGCAAGTTTATAGACGGTATCATCAGGTGTAGTTTTCTTTAATTCCTCCAAAGCTCTTTCGGTTTCAACATTTTCTATTTCTACTTGTTGTTTTTGCATCATTATTGCCTGGAGATTTTGTTGTAACTGTTGTAGTCTAGCAAGTTGTTCTTTCAGCCATGGTGGTAGCTCTTGTTCGCTCATTGTATATACCAAAAGTATTACTAAATACTAAGATAAAAATTGTTACGATAGAATCAGTAAACATTAAAAATAGTCCTGTAAACTAGATCTATTAATCTTAAAATGGATAAAGCAGAAGCACGAAATTTAGACGGATCATTACCTGTTATACGTATAACAATATAGCTACTACCCATCATCGAAATATTTACAGTGGTATCAAAACCTGGAGAAGAAAAAAGATCGCCTTTTAAGGCAACATAAACAGCATTTAATATATTTTTGGATATATCCTGATTTTCAGACGAGTTGTTTTCTGAGTGTATATTGTAGTCATGCTTGTCGTGGAAAAAAATACAGAAATTAGCCTTGTAACTTTCCAAGATTAATATCGTATGCTCCTCCTGCTACTTTATATTCACATTTGTTGCATTTCCAAATTCCAATTGCTAGTCTTCGAAATTTTAATGAGGTACAGCTAGGGCATCTTCTTTTTTGTTTCAATGTTCTATAGACTTTACCATATCGTTTTCTTACTGTAGCACCAAATTTTACACCAAGACCTTTTAATGCAGTAGAACTTTTTCTTCTATTAGCCAGTTTCATTCAACCCCTTTATTGTAGAGCGTATTTCCTCTCCTTTAATTCTTGCTATTTCAACAGATCGAAGAATTTGATTTATTGTAAATGGGCCAGTATAACCCTTTTGCACAGCAACTAAATTTCCATCTGATGCGGAAGTAATGGTTAGTCGTGCATCCATGCACGCTTCTTCCTCCATAGTCGGATCAAGTAAAACCGAATCACCTATTCTAACAGCTGTTACTGAAATAGGAATAGTGGTTATTGGGGGAGGCATAAATTTACCTGTATCTACAACTTTATCATTTTGGACCTCAAAAATGGGTAATTTACACGTTAACAGAGCAGCAACTACAGCATAAGAGGTGGCATCCAGCAAATTACCATCGCTGTTAATAATACTGCAATCAACAAAAATAGTATAAACTATTTTTCCGGGAATCAAGGCTAATTTATCCAGATCAAGCATTTTAGATTCTCTTACTCCCCTATCAACAACCCTAGATAGCTCTATTGCTTCTTCATCAGGGGGTCCAGGTTCTACATGAGAAGAAGCAGTAGGCAATACTTCTGCAGACATTATCAATGCACCCTTGTTCTCTAACCCTTCAAATGGCTCCCCTGTTTCTACTTTAACTCCAGCCAAGACTTCTGTATTACCTAATTTTACCTTTGCAGAACCATTAGCCTTGTCAATAATTCCAACTTCGATCTCGAAATCCCTATAAGATTCGAAATTGCGCCCGTCCAATCTTTTTCCCCTAGACAAAGCTTCTAGCATTTGTTGTTTGCGAAGTTGTTCAACTATTATTGTAGAACGTTTTGAAGAGCTCATACTTCTTCCTTCACCTCCGTCTCATTACCAAAATATTTTTTCATAAGTGCTTCTTTTTGTATTTCATACACTAATTTACACCCATCAATCGCTTTATTCAAACATTCATTAAACTGACTTGAGGATAACTTTCCATCAAGTTGAAGCAAAGTGATTTGTTCCGTATTAGGTAAATATGCAACTGGCATATCCGCGTCACCCTCTTTATCTTCCAAGTCGTTAATATCTAATACGATCTTATCACCTAAACGACCAGCTGCACATGCAGATACCAAATCACGCATATTGATTCCTGCATCGGCTAATGCCACAGATGCAGCAGCAATACCCGCACATCTTGATCCACCGTCTGCTTGTAAAACCTCTACAAATACATCAATAACTGCGCGTGGATAATCGCTCAATATCAATGAGGGTTCCAAAGACTCACGTATCACCTTTGATATCTCTACCTCTCTTCTAGATGGAGCAGGGTTTTTTCGAGTATCTGTTGAAAAAGGAGACATATGATATCTACATCTTAATACGCAACGGTCTGGAAGAGCCATATGTTTTGGATGAACTTCTCGCGGCCCGTAAACAGCAACAATTATTTTATTTTTACCAAATTCTATAAAAGCTGAGCCGTCAGCGTTCTTAACCACACCTACAGTAATCTTGATTTGTCTTAGATCATCTATTCCCCGATTATCAGAACGTTTTCCGTTTTCATCTATTAATGTTAATTCGCTCAATTTTTATACATCCTCATTTACCAATTCTTGTTTTTTTTCTTTTTGATCAATACAGTCAAATTGTCAGAAAGATTATTTTCTGATTTCTCATTATTGCTTCTTATATCAAATGTAGACGGATTTTGTGGTTCTGATTGTGGTTCTGATTGTGGTTCTGATTGTGGTTCTGATTGTGGATCTGATTCTGGTTCTGATTGTTGTTCTGAATGTAGATGATAATG
>JBKJYK010000227.1:0-6330 GCA_046715515.1 Candidatus Nitrosocosmicus sp. | reverse complement strand
GACGAATCCTCAAGCGATGAATCCTCAAGCGATGAATCCTCAGCAGCCGATGAATCCTCAGCAGCCGATGAATCCTCAGCAGCCGATGAATCCTCAGCAGCCGATGAATCCTAGAAAATAAATAGCCATAATTCTTTTTTTCTCAAAGCAGGTCATTTTGACTAAGAATATACACAATTTTTTACGATATTTTAATCATAATTAGATGGTAACGTTAAAAGTTATATACTTAATGCCCACGGGTGTAATGAGTCACTTAGAAAATGTCATGGTTATTATCCGCAATATATATGACCATATTTTTGATTGTATTGTTTGGTTTTTGGGCTGCAAATAATCCCCAACAGGTCATATGTACATTGATATCAAAAACCATATAAAATTCACTCCACATAATGAACCAAAATCACAATTACAAAAGTTTTTCAAATTACCACCACTAATACAAACAGCAATAGCAGCAGAATATTCAGCCGAACCTTTGAATGTCAAGGTCAAAAACTTAACAGCAACAGCCAACACCATTAACAATAGCACTTCAACAATTTCCATTGCTTTTGACATCAAAAACAACAATCAAAACACCATACTGTTAGAGGGATTAAACTATAACCTGTATTAAAACAATCATCTTATTATTACAGGCAGTATTGGGAGCCAGTTAATCAGTGACATATTTCAATCAAAGTCAGAATTTCCTGTTCTAGGAAATAGTTCCCTAGCTTTGAAGGACAAGCAAAGGTTTGATAAAGGTAGCAGTGAAACAGGCAATGAATTATTCAGTAATATTTTAAAGGCAAACGATCACTACACAATCAACGGAACTGTGTTTTACAAGCAAATAAGCAACATTCAAGCCTATGGTGGAACACAACAGTTTGAGACTTCGTTTTCCTAAACCTATCCACCAAATTGAAAAGGCAAAGGCAAACGATCAATAACATTAACAATAAGTTTACGCCAAAGAAAAATCAATAACAGAAACCCTGAACAATTAAAAATTAAAATAAGGTCATCATCTACATTCTTTTATAACCCATATTCATTCTTACCAAACTGCAAAGAGGCATTTTTATTAAGACCAACAAAAACATATAACCTTTGAAAAAACGGTCTTCATTTGTTTGACTTTATTGATTTGTACAGCAACGCAGTAAATATCACCATAGTCAACAAAATCAAAAAACCCGACATGCTTGTCATCGCATGCAACAAAGTAAATTCATCACTGTCAAAATAGGACACATAGGCCATCCCCACAGTTCTCGTTAATAATGACATTATTATCAGCATCAACGGTATTTTGTAAAACCTATTCACAGCAATCGGTTTCCCCAGAATCGGCGCAAGCATCATTGGAAGGTAGGAGGCAATGGTAACCCCTATAACACTATCGCAATTAAATGGATGGATAGATCATGGAACATAAACTTTTTGTCAAACCCATAAAACAACAGCCCCAAAATAGCCCCCACATACAAAAAACAAAAAGAAACCCGGGTATGGTGCATTGTGTAGAGGAACCGCTCCTTTTTGTCTTTGTGGATTGAAGGATATGTTTCTTATTTTCGTAATTGTTGTATACATAGACAAAAAAGCCAAACGTTATTGATGAAAGTATCACAAATATGTTAAACAAAATGGGCAACGCAGTTTCATCGCTAATCCCAAGTTCTGTAGCAATCCCTAATGCAAAGGCGGCAGTCAGAAACAAAAAAGATAGCATGTCAAATTTTTTTCTGGGCCTTATGAACCCCAAAATAGAGGGCAATGATTTGTATTCTATTCCAAATATCATCGCTATTGGAAACAACAACTGAACCTCTACATCCATTAATGTGTTGTCATTGTAGTTAAACAAACTAAAGACCGATATCATCAACAAGCACGTAGAGGACAATCCCACAAAATAATCAGCAGCTCTCAACAGTTTTGGCTTGGTTTTTAACGTGTTAATCATCTTTCCAACAAACAGCAATACGCCACAAACTCTAATGATCTTGGAAATGAAAAGGATTTTTTCTTGTTGGTGTTGATTAAACACATATTGACTGTTGTGGCAATTGCTAAAATAGTGGAAATAATGACCAAAATAAAAGAAATTTTTATTATTGCAGGTGATCCAATAGAAACATTTCTAAATCGTGGTACAATCACAAATCCTATTCCCATAATTAAAAGGGTGAGGCCACCCTCTACCAGAAATATACGATGCAGATTAAAAACGGATCCATTAATTAGGGGAATGTTTACCTTTAGGATAAAACGCAAAGCATATTGATCCGATAAAGGACCCAACCATGAAAAAAACTATTGCAGACGCAATAAACGGTTTAACTATATCATTATTTTTAACCAAGTCTTTTGGCATTTCATTCTTTTTGTAAAGCTTTTATTTTTTCATTCTCCTTAAAAAATCATAATTACGAGCTTTCGTAAGTTGTGTGGGTTTTGCTTTTTGGTACCTTATTGAAAAAATACATCCAAAACTATCCATATTTTTTTTGAAACAGGTTTTATCTTAATCCAAAATTAGCAAAAAAGTCATCCACCTTTTTGTGCATCTTGTGCCGATTGCCCTGTTTACTTCAAACCAAGTGCTACAGTAACTTTAAGTTACCAATTATGATTTCAACTTCGTTTCTTTTTATTGGCCCAAAACCCACAACTAGGGGCACATTTTCATGCATCTTTGTTTCTTGCTCATCCTTTACGATTTTGACTGGAAAATGCAGAGCACGGGACAAGTTTACAAGTTTTGAATGCAGTTCATTGAACTCTTTTTCGGAGTTTACCTTCAGCACTGTTTTTTGGGAGTTATAGTATTTTTTCCATGTTGCATAAGTAAGGTGTTTTCTTTGTATGCACTCCTCTATGACGTATTGAGTAGCATGTCCAACGTGAACCGCAATCTTTCCCTTACCCATTTTTATGTCACCTCGCACCAAAAAAATCATCGCAATCTTATTGTCAGGATTCACCACTTTCTTATGCCTCCCATCATAACCTTAGGTTTTGCTATTTCCTTAAACCCTTTACTGTTTTAATCACCAAGATAAATACCTATAAACATTTAATTCTAATTTAGATCTACAATTTTTGTTTTGTCAGCACACTAAAATGCCATAATAAAAACCCCTCTTTACATCTTTATTATGCGATCCTTTTTGCAGTCGTTATTAACGATCTATATGCTTAAGCACATCGTTTTAGAACTAATGGCAAATGAAAATCAACACCAAATGATTTATGGCTGTATATCCCCATAACAAACAAAATTAATCATTAAAGATTCAGTAAAGAAAGCAAAGAGACGCCGGTTTTGCTGTCATCCATCATGAAAATAATTCCCTCTAGGTCATCAAGAAGGTAACAATGCATGCGGGGGAGCCCAAATGATTGCCATCCCTTTCAGCAGCAGCGGATGTGAAATCTAGGATGGAAAACTAAACTCCACCCGCTCTGGTTCGCTTTCATCCCCATTTACCACCACCTCACATGTTTCATAGACGTATGAATAACTGCTGTCTTTTATTATCGCACACACTTTTACCGATTCCCCATCCTGTACTGAATTTTCCGCAAAATGATAGGCTCGTTCAAAATATGTATCGATTTCACCCCCATCCGGATAGATCGCATGCCTGATATCCATGTGGGACTTTTGCTCTACGCCATTAATAAAAAAATAGAGTCCGTCATAATTGGAAGGGATATTTGATGGGTCAAAACTTAAACCTACAATGAGTTTCAATCCCCAGTTTTTTTCTTTAGGTCCAGAAGATCTTTCCCTATCAACAACGACATCATCATCATCATCATTACCATTGCCACTGCTTTCAAAACAGTCACCTTTTCCATCGTAATAGCCTTGCATAAACTCACTGGAATGGGAACTAGGTCCTTTACCGGGCTGGTTTATATATCTGCCCGAGTAGTCCGATATTTTGGCATCGTCACAACCATGGTCATATCCTGATTCATAGGGACTGGCAGCGTACACATGAGTAATTGATGGCAAAGGAAAAAATGTTAAAGCACAAATTATAAAAGATATCATTAAGGATACTTTATGTGTTGTAGCTACCTTATTTAGCAACAGTATATTCTTATGGAACAAATATATATGCATTGATTAATTTTGTCATGATTTTCAATATACCATCCAATCAAAATCTAGTAGTTGGAAAAGAAGGCAACCACGGTGTCTTCTAATCAGGGTCAGGGTTTTCTCGGTTAACACAATAAAAAATGCAAAAGACCCTAATGGTGGGAGACACCAATCCAAAACCAGTCAGTATGGCCATTGGAACTTAAATTACGAGGTCCTGCAAAGTGACCAGAAGTGCTAGAGCCCATTTATCATGCAGAACAACAAAATAGGTCATGTGTAAAGATAAGAGGGACATTACATACCATAAAATAAAATGTACAGTAAACAAAATGCAACATCCACACGTATTTTCACAAACAAAACAAACCGGGCAACTAAGGTAGTTAGCAAATATGGATGTTACCAAAGTAAAGGTAAAGACTGTTGATAATATCCACCATCTAGAGATTTCTATTGGTCCGACACCATTCATATTATCCAAAACAGTTCGGCACATCAAAGGAAGAAATAGAAAGCAATGTTAGTTCCCAAATTAGTTGTTATTACTTTTGTCACATATTAAGGCCAATTTCGATTTTCAAATACACTGGCTCAATGTTTTCAGAGAGCCACACTGTTTGCGAGTCCACATAAAATAACACCCCATTTAGGTAAGACTCCTTTGAGTTTACTGAAAAAACTATTGGCGTTTCGTCCCTCCTTTTCCCAACCTCTATCGCCATATCAACATCAGATGAGAGATGAACGTAATGGCGCTTCATTTTCCTTAGTCCCTTTGTAATTATTGCATCATAGTTGTATCTGGAAGTCCCATGGTAAAGTACACCGGGTGGCTCAACTGGAGTTTTTTTCCTTATCCTTACGGTGTGTTCATACAAGGCCCTTATTTTGGTTCCTTTGATTTCTAACCTTGCTTTTTGCTAATTTGTGACCAAATACAGAATGTTCTCTTTCCTTATAACCATATCTTGATTTTGATTGTTGATGGATTGGACAAGCCTGTCAATGTCCGTGAATCCATCTTCGTCCAAGTTTAAGCCAAACTTTGATGGTTTGTGTCTTAGGGCATATGCCAATAATTTGCTTAGATTGACACCACTGTTGTCACGGTTGCCATCAGAACGCATCGTTATAAAAATTTATTGTGATATTGTAGTAAGGCAGTGTTGTTTGCTCACCAAAGTCCTTTGCGATCTTTAGCATTGGATTCACTGTAATGTTTGGCTTTTTTATAAGCGTCATATGCCTGCCAAATCCAAAAGACAAAATAGACTATGCCCAATGGGGGGAATAAAATTGTCAGTGCACCCAAAACCCAACCCACCATCAATAGTTTTATGCCTTTCCTTATTTTTCCAATGTATAGGTGTCCAACCCCATTAAATGCAACCGCACCTGCCAATATAGCTATTGCAAGGGTATTTTCATGTTTTTTCGAGGATTTTGGATTTGTGACCTCAGGGACTATTTTCTGGGGTTTTCCGCAAGTTGGGCAATAAGATACATCACCAAACAAAAAGTCGTTTCCACAGTGTCTGCAAAACACCATTGTTCTATTAACACACCTTTAATTATAAAGTTCTTACTAATTCTGTCCCCAATAACCACACCCCTGCTGCTCACCATGAGAGGCGAACTTTGTGCTTGTCATAAAAACCAAAGGTCGCATACTCGATTTATTTCCTCATAATACACATATAAAAAAATAATACGCAAAACCGAACATAACAAAACATGTTTTATAGCAACATCAACAGGTTATCCAATGTTTTTCTCCATTACCAAATACCAGCGTTGGTTTGTTTCCTTGGGCATTTTTAGTGAAGAAAAAACCCTAAATATTGAAATCTATCGCATACCAAAATTGATGCAATAACTGCACACCACAATCGCCTTTAAATTAGGTATCATATACCGTATCAATATTGTAAAGTCAAAATTTCCTTTATTGTGTTTTTTTATCGATAAGATAGGAATATCCGAAATGAGAAGGATTGGAAGTGACATATAAGAATGAGAATTAGTCAAACCCCTGCATATTCCTGTAAGTAATATTACTTGATACCACATAAGGGGCCGTTATGCTTTTTTATTTTGCAATACTGTTCTCCAGTAATTGAATATACCCATCTTGGGCAACTAACAACTTTTTTATCAGTTCCTGAAATTCACCATCCCACTCAATTCTGTCATTGATGCTTAGAATATTGTTAACG
>JBKJYK010000226.1:0-2576 GCA_046715515.1 Candidatus Nitrosocosmicus sp. | reverse complement strand
CGACAAGATGGAGGATAACCTAAACCCCTTAGGAAGAATATGCTATGCTGCCTCTACCCTGATATGCGTCCCAAATTCTTTGGCTGATAACGGTCCCGCTTTAGGAGCACAGGCAGGCGAAAAGAGAACTAGGGAAATAACAGAGAAAGCAGGCTTTACCAATTTTAGGCAAGCAACCAGAACACCATTTAACATCATCTACGAAGCAAAACCATAGCAATTTCGCAACAGGTAAGATGCTATGATAAAACATCCAACAAACAATTGCCAAAACTATTTCCTTCCTTATCACCAACATAATGGCCTTCCTGTTGCTAAAGATGAGGATAATATCCTCTCGGGTCGTCTCCACATGTCCTGGATTGTGACAATATGACACTTTGGCCGAGACTCGCTTACAGAATACACGGAAGAGAGATTTGAAACATCATGGGGTGACGGTCTAAGGTATTTCGCATTTATTCAAAGGAGTTTAGAAATAAAAAAGATGAGAACAAGAGAACAGGGAAAACAATATTCTTGATATTGTTGCCTAATACCACCATCAACGCCACCACTACTACCTGTTTGCACAGTAAAACCTTGTTTTTCTAACAGGAGGTGCTAGATTCGACAGGGCATTGTTTTGCTGTTTCAGAACCGTGTTCTCCTTCCCATTCGTAACTTTGGGTATTGTTGTTTCTGCTAACAACCCAAAAATCATAGTTTCCGCCGCCACGGTCCCCTGCGCTGTTGAGTTTTATTTTGCCGGTTAGGCCATCAAATGATTCTGCGGTTTCAAAAACAATCTCCTTAAAGGATTTGGTTACATTTCCTGAGTTGTTATTGTTTAAGGTATCATTTTTATAAAGGCTCATAGATGCTACCCAATAAGAATCATAGGCCGTTGCAGGATATGTTATTGAACCTACTTCATGCAACTCCTTATTCAGTGCTTTTTTTAGGTCCAGTGTTTTTCCTGCCTCACCATCTATCGAGTACAGCGGATTAGTAAAATTGGTTTGCATTGCAAAAAGCGCCGAATCACCATTCTTTGTTACGTGATGGTTTTGTGCTATTTTATCGCTGCCATACCATCTCACCTTTCCCAAGGTTTCATAAAGGGGCGCTTGAATTAAAATGGGCGCTATCTCGTCATAGGACACCACATACACCCCAACAGAATTGGCCCCATATTTTTTTACCGAGTCAGAGACGATGGTGCTTATTTTTTTTAACTCCTGATTCCACATCAGGAAATTAATTCGGTGTAGGCTGGTTGCAAAATTCCCTGTATGGGGTTTATAGTTAACACCCGCTTCTACCTCCCCTCCTAATTTCTCAAATTCGGACTTTGTGGCTTTATATAGCCCATTTCCGTAAATATCGCCTCTCCAAAATGGAACAATGACTTTTATGCCGTCCTGGATCATCCTTTCGGCAATTATTTTTCCCTGGTATGTGTCATCTGGAACAAACCGAAAAAGGTTGTCTCCCTCTATGGAAAGCAATGGGGAAGTGCTGGAATAACTAATCAGTATGATGCTGTTTCTGTCCGCATACTCTTTTACTGCTGATACTGCAGTACTTGTTGCCGGTCCTATAATGATTTTTGCGCCATTCTCATGCAGTTTTTTTATCGCTATCAAACTTCCTTCCGAACTTGTCTTTGAATCAGCCATAAGCAGATTAAATCGAAACGGTGAATTGGTGTCTTGAAATTGCTTGTTCACGTCATATTCAGCTTTTTCTAATGCCACCTTGATGGGTTTACCTATCGAGGAAAAGGAGCCGGTAAAAGGAAAAATGGCGCCAACAACAAATTCCTTTATTCCTTCACCATTGTTTGAAGAGGATTGGGAAGATGGAGACGATAAGGAGGTGAGTTGAATGCTGGATGCCTTCTTATTGATGAAATATTTGTCATCGCTATCGATGAAGGCATTTGTAGAGTATAGGCCAACAACTATTAAAAAGGATACCAGGATAAAGGAATAAAGCAATGCCTTTTTGGAAGATCCATTTCTTATGATAGACACAATCTTGAAAACAAGATCCTTTGACTGCCATTTGATGTGATGTCGTAGGTAATACACAAGACCTCCTGCAATTAACAGATAATGTGCGGACAACAACAACGCAGAGATCCATATTTGCTCAACAAAGGCAGTCAGAACAATGATTGCAAACCAGCTGTCTCCCACAACTACTGACAAAAGGCCAACTAGTTCACATACCCATGGAATAAAGTGATGCCTTTCCTTCCTTATTTCAAGGAGGATCAACAGAGCCAGAACCGTTAAAATAGAATTTAACGTGGGGTATGCTATTGTGACAACAAAAAGCATAAGACCTCTAAAACTTGACGTTTCATTCAGAGATAGAGTCAGGTAAAGTATGTATGCCAAAAATAAGCCTGTGCCCAAAACTATCAGGGAAATGACTTTTTTATCAGTGGTGTGATCCAGACTTCTGTATGTTACTATTAGTCTGTATATCAGAAACCCATATGCAGACAACAGAAATAAATCAGCCAAGGAAGGAACAGGAGATACGACATCAAGCACTATTTCATAATATCCCCAGATTATGTTCGC
>JBKJYK010000225.1:0-7159 GCA_046715515.1 Candidatus Nitrosocosmicus sp. | reverse complement strand
AATCTATGCTGTCTTTATGGTTTAGCAAAAACACTGTATTTTTTTTCAAAGTCTTTGGTTTGTCATATTCTGTATTTTCTAAATTATGAATCTCCGTTATGATTGATTTGAATTTTAACCCTTTTTTTCCTCTCCTTTTTTTGACATTCTTTATGATTTCTATCAGGGTAGACCATTTATCAATTGGGATGAACTCAAAAAAAGGCATTTTTTCGTCTTTGATAAACTCGATTTCCAAAATACTAGCATATTCATAATCAGGTTCTATTTCATTTTCATCAAAGTTATATCTGGAAAACAGGTTGTTTATTGCTTGTGTCTCTCCCAACGAAAGACCAAAATGATTTATTATAACCTGAAACAAATTGGTTTGGTGTTCTTGCATTTAAATAATAAATAAAATGATAAACAAAAAAAGGGGAATCCCTTTTTTATTTTAATTACCAGTGGTGTGTCTCGTCGGGTATTAGTCCTATCTGTTCTTTTTGGAAATATCTTTCAAGTTCTTGTGTCCATTTTTCTTTTGCAGATTGACCACCAAGACCTTTTCTTCTTAGCCAGAATGAAATTACCGCAAGTAAAAACACTGCAAATAACATTGTTCCAAATATGTATATCATTACATCGTAAAATAGTGGGTCGTATTGTGGCCCAATTTGCAAGCTTGTGTGGTGGAACATACTCCCTATTTGAGAAAATACGCTTAACAAACTCATTATAATATGAGCCTGATAACTAAAATATATACATTTTGGTTTCCTTTTACAAAAAACAATTAAAACATTATTTATAAATGTGATGGTAAAAATTAATTATTTTCAATTCTTTAGCTTTATTTCTTCCTTGTTGTTCATGTATTTTTGCAACACCCGTGGAATTCTTATTGTCCCCTCTCTGGTTTGATAATTTTCAATTATTGCTACCATTGTTCTTTGTATTGCGACTAATGTGCTGTTTAGTGTGTGAACAAGTGTAGTTTCTTCATTTGGGTTATTTCTAAATCTTATTTTGAGACTTCTGGATTGATAATCCGTGCAGTTTGAACAAGAGCAAATCTCTCTATAAGAGTTTTGTGCCGGAAACCATGCTTCTATATCATAGGTTTTTGCTGAAACTTTTCCTAGATCTCCTGAACATAAAACTATTGTCCTAAATGGTATATCCAGAATTTTATAAAATTCTTCCGTTGTTTCTAAAAGTCTTTCATGCTCTTTCCATGATTCGCTGGGCCTAGAAAAAACAAACTGTTCTACTTTGTCAAATTGGTGCACTCTAAAAATCCCTTTCATGTCTTTGCCGTGGGCACCTGCTTCTTTTCTGAAACATGGGCTAATCCCGGCATATCGTAGTGGCAGTCTTTTCCCTTCTAATATCTCATTCATGTGCATTGAGGCAAGTGGATGCTCCGATGTGCCTATCATATACAAATCCTCATTTTCAATCTTGTATATGGTTTCTTCAAAATCACTTAAAATTACAGCACCTTCCATTGCTTCTTTTTTTATCATGTAGGGAGGTTGTACGATTACATAATCCCTTTCTATTAGATAATCTACTGCAAAATTAGTTAATGCCAAACCCAGCTTAACCAGATCGTTTTTTAGAAAATAGAACCGGGCTCCAGCAATTTTTCCAGCTCTTTCTAAATCAAGCAAGTCTAGTTCATTTGATATGTTTATGTGGTTTTTTATTTGTGTGTTTGTGTCGGCTTTATCATTATTGCCATCTTTGCTACTTGCTGTATGTCCGTATTTAATATCTAGATTGTCTGATCGCGTGTTTTTATTGAAAACCTTGATTATTTTATTGGATCCCTCGTCCTTTCCTATAGGGATCGAATCATGAAAGAAATTAGGTATGTTGTGTAGCAGTTTTTTATATTTTTCCTCAATTTCTCTATTCTCTTTTTCTAATGTTTTTATTTTTTCACCAATCTTGTTCATCTCTTGGATTTGGTTATTTGTTTCCATGTTGTTCTTTCTTTTTACCGCTATTTCCTTGGCGATTAGATTTTTTTTATGATTTGTATTCTGTAATTCTATTATTGAGTTTCGCCTATTTTTGTCTAGATTAAAAATATCATCTAGATGAAACTCCATGTTTCTTTTGGATAGCATCTCCCTGATGGAGTTTGGATTTTCTTTTAAAATTTTGGAATCAATCATTTTTTATCACATTTTTAATAATTCCTGTATGTTCCATTAATTCGTCAAAAGTGTTTAACAGTGTTTCCATGTTTTCTTCTTCTGCAATATTTGTAGAAAACTTTAGTTCTAATGAAATTGAAGAATCAATCGTTTTCATATCTAGTTCTAAATTTTTGGGAAAGTTGACATTATCTGGCAACAAGGAGTCATGGATTGCTTTTGATTCTCTATTGTCTGTACATTTTATTTCAACACTGGCATTAATGTTAAGAGTGGTAAATTTTTTCATCTATGATTATTTTTTTTATATTTGATAAAAAGTCTTCTAATTTACTAACTGAAATGTTGATTTCTATTTTGTTTTTGTCAATAATCCTAAAATCCTCACTATTTGATATTTCCCTTATTTTTTCTATTATGCCTATCAAGTCAAAATCGCAAAACCTAGTCTTTATTATTGTTAACCTGTAAAATTCTTCCGAGTCCATAATTCTCAAACATATTAACCTATCAGCAAATGAAACGGATTTTTCAAGAAATAAGATGAATGAATTAACGTTTTGAATGTCCAGAACTCCTTCACCATTGATGAATATTGTTTCTTTGTTGTCATGGAATCTCCATTTTTCGCGGAACAATTGAGAACTTAATTTCTTTATTAAATTGTTGTATTTTAAAACTAGATCATAAGCATCTTTCAATATTTTACCCCTATCCCCTAGACATAGGGATAAAGCTAGTCCTGGTCTATGGTAGTTCAGGCAACAATCTAATACTTTTGCAAAAGATCTGGTGTTTTTTAAAAAACCTTCATTTTCTTCATTTATCAAAATATAGTTGTATCCAAATAGCAGATCTTTAACCATTTTAATATCATTTAATTTTGAATGGTCTTGTAAAAATTTCTCGATAGATTTGAAAAGCCTGATGGATTCATTCTCGTCTAACTCGTTGAATGCCTTTGCATTTCCGGTTGAAGTTGATGATACTTGAGAGTCTTTAATTACTTTTAAACATGACTCTTTGTTCCATGTTATTTCCCTGATATAGTGAGTGATATTGTTTTGTAAAACATTTGTTATTTCCATTGTCTCTATGTCTGAAATGGTTAGTCTTTTTTTTTGTTCTATTATGTTTGATTTTAATGAGGTCTGTAAAATCTCGTTATTTAAGCTTATTAACGACCTGTTTTCACCTAAATCCTGATCCTTTGAAATTGCCGATATGATTGGCAGGTGCAATACATTATTTGAATTTCTGTCAAAGTTTTTTACAAACAAATAAGACAAACCTGCTGAACTAATCTCTTCTTTTCCATTTATGTTATATAACCATGGGTTTATGATGTTTTCATAGTTGTTATTGCTTGATTTGGTGATTTCATCTATATTTATGAATAGATAGTTACCTTCATTCAAATTTTTGTCGATGATGTCAATAGCATGTGAATCAAAATCTGTAAAAACGTAAAAATCGCGTTTTTCCCTAATTATTTCATCTAAGGCGGCCTCGATTTTTTCATATGAGCATCTTAAAGCAGCGTTTCCTTTGTTGTTGAAAACTGACTTTAGAATGATTGATCCACTTATTATTCCGTCTACAGTGGAATTGGAAAAAATAAAAATGTCGTTTTGTTGCTCTATTTCTTTTAATAATTTTTGGCTTTTGATAATTAAGTTGTTTTTTAGCTCTTTAACCCCCATATGCTCTTACTCTAGCTTTGCAATAACTGATTTGTATTTCCAATCATTTGGTATTTTCGAGTTTTTTTTGTAGTATTTTGATAGTCTATGAACTTTTGCCTCGATCAGTTCTAATGCTCTTACATTCCTTTTGTCACTGTTGTGGGTACTCAAATGTTTCTGTAATCCTAATGCTTTGCGAACAAGTCTTTCTAAATCTTCAGGCATGGTTTTGGTTATGTTATTTTCTTCTAAAATCTGCGTAATGGTTTTTCCTAATATCGGTTTTACCAATGGGACTGCAAATTCATCTCTGAGTCTTAAACCGATTTCGCTTGCCGTGAATCCATCTTTCCCAAAATCTACTATTTTTGAAACTATTTCCTCATTTGCAATGGTCCATGTAGGGGAATTTTTGGAGGTTGGCCTAATGGTGTGGGATTTTCCATGTGTGTGAGCATGAGTTCGAGCCATTTCTTTCTATTTAATATAAAAAATTTGCATATCTTAAATGTTATTATTTTTTGTTTAACATAAAAGTTATATAATTCCTAATTGAGTAATTTTTTAATATGAACAAGGCTCATTTAATGCTAACGGCTTTTTCATTGGTACTGGGTACTTTCATGGTATTACCATCTCTTAATGTCGCACTTGCACAATATTCTGCTCCCGAAGGTTCAGGCGGTGTAACCATTGAAGAGCAACTTCAAAAAGCAAAAGAAAAAATTACTAATGCTCAACAACAAGGTGCATATGGTTCGGGTACTGCAATGCTAGGAACCAACTTGGATAATACCGTGATAATGATTGCTATCATGACTGTTATTATTGGTGGGGTTGCAGGCGCATTCTTTGCAGCTGGAGGCAAAGGTAGAGGTAAAAAGAGAACAATGCACGTATCACATGATGGTAGCACCTCAGGTAGTGGCAGATTTTGTACCAGTTGTGGTGTTCAGGCGGGCGAATCACAAAAGTTCTGTGGAAACTGCGGAGCTAAAATCTAATTTTTTTTAACTAACCTCTATATGGTTTTTATTGGAAAATGATGGTTATTTCCGCTAAAGTTTATAAAGGATAAACTGATACTGTATTTATGAGCACCCAAAATAACATTAATAATTCCAATAATGCTGATAACATGGATAAAAATGTAAACTCTTATATTAATATGACTGAGCAAACAATGGAAAAAACGCTTGATGCAATCAAAGAAAACATGATTAAATCCATAGATGAGTATGTTAAAATACAACCAAGGTTTTTACAATCTGTCTCTGATTTTCAATTGGATTCCATCCAATCAACTAAAGATGCTATAAATAAAACTATTATTCATCAAAAAAACTTTATAAGGGAATTTGTAAATGTATCTCAATCCCAACCTAGTGAAACCTACCAAAAACTTTTCCAAAAATCAAATGAAAATATTGATAATTTCGTTAGGGCATTCAATGCAGGTAACAATTATAATTTTGACACCATTGATAATACCAGAGAAAATATGAAGCTCTATAATAAAGCAATCGATGCTTTTAATGAGTATAGCACAAATACTTTCAATGCATGGCTCTCATTTGCCAAATCATTCTCAATTCAAAGATAATCTTTACTAGTATTGTCTTTATTCATTTAAACTTTTAAATCCTTAATCTATTTGTTCTCATTATATTGTTAATTACCTGTAGCAAATGTAATAGAGACCCTTGCGTGTTTAAGAGAGTCTATTCAGGAGAGTTTTTGTGTAAAGCCTGCTTCATGCAGTCTATAGAGCATAAAACGTTGAATACCATCTCAAAATATTCTATGATTAGCTATGGGGAACGCATAGCTGTAGCAGTGTCGGGAGGAAAAGATAGCCTTACTCTTTTATCTGTTTTAAAAAAAATTTTAAAAAAAAGTAACCGTAATGATATCATAGCAATAACTGTGGATGAAGGAATAGAGGATTATCGTGACGAGTCTATCTATATAGTGGAGAATCACTGCAAAAAAATTGAAATCCCTTTTAAGATCTTTAACTACAAAGAATTATTTGGTATAAGTATGGATGAGGCAATGCTCAAAAGACCTTCAAGGAAAACTAGTTCTTGTTCCATGTGTGGAACTTTTAGGAGAAGGGCAATTGATATGGCGGCAAAATCTGTTGGCGCCGATGTAGTGGCCACCGCGCATAATCTTGATGATCATATCCAAACTTTTATGATAAATTTGTTTTCTGGCGACATTGATAGAATAGGGTTAATGCACCCCACCTCCACACCTCTTGAATATGATGGTGGGTTAAAAAAAATAAAACCGTTCTTGGAACTTTATGAAAATGAGATTGTTTTTTATGCATTTAATTCTGAAATTGAGTTTCAGGCAGATGAGTGTCCATACATGAACGAAAGCATTCGATCTGATTTTCGTACATTTTTCAACGGATTGGAAAAACTTCATCCTGGGATAAAGTATAATTGTTATAGTTCTGTCAATAAGCTTTCCAAATTGATTCATAACACCCATCAACAAAATTCATCTCCGTATGTAAGAAAAACGTGCCTTAAATGCGGTAATATATCTAACAATGAAGTTTGCTCTGTTTGCAAAACAATTTTTTTATTAGAAACAAAATGACATAAAAATTAGAATTGGTTTTTTTTATCTTTTTTGGAGGATTGCCACCAATCAAGATATTCCTCCTTTTTTTCATTTCTTTCATCGCTTTTGTTTAGTTTTTCTCGTAATTCCTCGAATTTTTCTCTAGGGGCATAAAGACCGCATCCTCTGCAAATGAAATTTTTTGTAACTGAATCCAAGTTTAAACTTCCTCCACATTCAGGGCAAATTTTGTCCAATGCTATAACTACAAAAGAATTATACAAAAGTGTTTTGTATCTGGGTATTGCTGTCTTTTTGTCAATATGCGTTATCATACAGATCTTTGTTATTTTATGGATTTGAGTTATTAGTTAAAAACAATAACTCTATCTCGACACATGGACTTTTATCTTCATCCCATTAAGATGGTCAGTTCGCCCATCGAAAGCCATATGTCGAGATGTTCTAATTAATTAAATCCTGACTATATAGATTTGTCCTATTCGAAACTAATATTTTCGTTTTCTGCATCTAGTGTTACTTCTTTGCTGTGTGTGCCTTTTTCACCATAATGGTTTGTTAATATCTCATAGTTGTTTTTTTCTATGCATACTAATGGTATATTTGATATTGCGCATCCAGATGCGGTTGTAATATCAACGGAATTTGTACAAATTATTCCATTTGGGGCCGTATTGTTATTTTTCAATGAAAAAATAGTATATGCTCCAACACTGCTTCCAATAG
>JBKJYK010000224.1:0-15655 GCA_046715515.1 Candidatus Nitrosocosmicus sp. | reverse complement strand
GTATTCTGCAATTGAGGGTGCAGGAATACAAAGAGAGGAGAAAATTAATTCTTTAAATAAATTAGCCGACTATTCAGATAGATTATTTAACGAAAATTAGGAGCCCTAACCTATGCCATAGGCATTGGTTGTAACTTTTTTTTCTTATGGGATTTAATGGCTATCCAAAAGTCCATACATTTTCCTGCTGTGGGAAACAGATAATTGTGCCCCATTATTACCATATATGCAATGTGGTAACATGCTTTGACAAATAAATCGATATCATAGTCATAAAATAGCTGCGTTATTCCGAATTAAGAATATTTGACGTAACGAATAAGAATTAAAAGGGTTGGAATATGAAAGCCTTCCTGTCTTCATCTGACTCTCTGTGTGTGTAGTTCACCAGGGTATCAAATTTATTATATTTACAATCTATTTTATAGTTAAATGAGATTTAGATTGCTAAAGGCTATTAAAAATACTCACAGGCATCCGGCTAACAAAATACTGCATGGCGTTGGACTATTGTTATATGTCATAGCAATACTAGTAATTTCAGGTAATGTTGTAAATATGAATGTAAATCCATATGCTAGTTTGATTTTATTTATGGTGGCAATCACTTTGTTTCTCCTGGGCCATAAAATTGAAGGAAATACTAGGGCAACAACATGGGTTATAATGTTCAAATATTTAAAGAAAAGCATTGGAGACGGAAGGAAACCAACTCATCAAGGAAAATAAGAGGAAACTATACTATTAGAAAGCATAGCATATGACTCTATGAAAGAAAAGGCTCCCTAACCTTTAGGTCTGAAATTAGCTTATCTGTTAAAATGTTATTATGAAGATATGCTTTACGTGTCGCATTGTGGTCACAAGGCCTAAATTATGTTGTGCTAGAACAATGTTATTAATCTTAATGGCTGATTTAATGATTAGAATCATCAATGGATCTAAATCAAAGACTACTTCTGCAAAATGAGGCTAATTCCAACGTAATTGTGAAACTAAAGAATTGGGATCCAGATATGGATTTGGATAAAAGCAAAAAAGATGCGGAAAGTGAGCTATATGGTATTTTCAATCAGTTAGCTGAACTACAGTACAAACTTTTTGCAGAAAATAAAAGGTCCCTTTTAATTATACTGCAGGGTATGGACACTTCTGGAAAAGATGGAACAATCCGTAATGTAATAAAGGCCCTGAACCCCCAAAGTTGTTATGTAAAGTCATTAAAAGTCCCGTCTGACGAAGAAAACTCACATGATTATCTTTGGCGTGTTCATAAATCAATACCTCCAAAAGGCCATATAGCTATTTTTAACCGATCCCATTATGAAGATGTGATTGGCGTTAACGTTGATGGTTTTAGCTGTAAAAGTGAATTGGATTTAAGGTACAGACAAATCAATGATTTTGAAAGATACTTGTTTGAGAATCAAGTTACAATATTGAAACTATTTTTACACATCAGCAAAGATGAACAGGAAAAAAGACTTAAGGCGAGGTTAAACGATTCAACAAAGCATTGGAAAGTCTCAGAAAGTGATTTCGTTAGCCATAGAAATTGGAATAAATATATAGAAGCATACGAAGATGCTTTGAGATTGTGCAATACTGAGTGGGCTCCATGGTACATTATCCCTGCCAATGTAAAACATTTCAGAAACTGGGCTGTTGCACACCTAGTGGTCAACGCATTAGAAAACATGAAACCTAAGTTTCCCGAACCCAAATTAGAATTTTCCAACCTTGTTTTTGATTAAGGAAAGTATTCCATTTAGCACATGGGTTTTGGGTATATTAACCTAAGCATGAAGGTGTATTGTATTGTGGGAATGCCTAAATGGTTTTGATTATTTTAAAAAAAACAGAACTTAAGTTTATTATGTCATGTGCCCTTAAATGATAATATAGTTTTGCTATTCGCAGGGCATACTAATTCGTTTCCATAGATTTTACCTATTCATAGGGCCTCAATGTTAAGAAATCTGTTACTTGTTAATAACACACACTATTGGTATTTGACAAATCTACAGTTTTGAACAGGTTTTACATTCTCACTTGAGCATTCAAGATGTAACGGACCACTAGTTTTTAGAAATATAATACTACATTGCTACCTTAAATATCGGTTTTAGAGTTACTCGGAGTATCCTCTGGGAAATTCTTTTCTTTAAGGTTATCTACGATATCCTTGATATAATATAAAATATGCCAATAATTTCTATGGTTGCCATAAGATTTGGCGCAGATTTTTAATTGCAATAATATCTTAAAATACTGATTTCCAATTTTGACAAATGTAATACAGAAAATAAAACATCGGCGTGTCAGGGAAAGAACAAATCCTACAAAGAGTAATACGTTACTCAAAGTAAAAGAAAGGCGCGACAATTGTAGGGAATTAACAAACCCGCCGTACTTTGGGTATAGATTGATGAGATGGCATATATAGGAAAATGCTTTTCTGTTTTTAGGTATTATTTATGATAATAACTTGGTATTTTTTGTCTTTTTTATGACTAGGAATTTATTATGCCAAAATGTTACTTTAAAGTTCATTGAATAAAAAAAAACCTACGGGTATCTCCATTTTATCTGTTTTGATGGTTTCATATGGCTCTATATTTGAGATTATATCCGTATCCAGCATCTGGTTACTAGATGACTGGTGGCTTGTTGGATTGATATTGTTTTTATTGGGGACACCTTTTGCCATTGTTTCAATTGTTTTGGGCATTGGTCTTTGGAAAGGGAAGAAATGGGCTCGAAATATAACCATTATATTGATTTATTTTGAAATTACGCTGGTTATCATTTGGGTAATTGGCGTTAATACAATCATCCCTTTTCCTTTTTCGCTTCAATTATTTGGAATATATAGTCTTGTTCCACTATTATATACGATAGGTAAAGATATAATCGGTTTGTACTATCTATCAAAACCCACTATAAAAGCCTACTTTGGTCAAAATAAACAAATAAACAAATTAACAAATAAACAAGTGGGAAAAGTGTCATTTCTGTTATAGCTCTTTCGGTGGCAAACCAAACACCATACAAGTTATCATTACTTAAATCATGCAAAAAAAATGAAAACAATAAAATTTGTTAGCATTAAATAGTATTTTATTACTCTAGTGATATTGAATGATTTATCAGTAATAATGATTGTTGAGAATACTAGTGATAGAGTTGCTGATGATCACGGCAGCAGTATTTCCACAGCATGGTTTTTATGGACAATTTCAATAAAGTCCATCCCTGCTAACTTTATGGAGTATATTGATTCTATAATATATTACCTTCATCCAACTTTTCCTCAAAATGTAATAAAGAGTGAAGATAGGGAGAGTAATTTTCTATTAGTATCTCGTGGTTGGGGAGAATTTAATATAAGGGTCGAAATAATTTTAAAGGATAAGAGAAGAGCAACACTAAGCCATTGGCTGTCTTTGGAAGATGAAAATGGAATAGCTAAAACCCAAACAACAATAAAACTAAAAGATGGTGATTTTAAAAACCCCAAGGTAAACCGGAGCAAATAAATAATTATAACGAATACATCAATAGGATTGCCCCCACCTTTGGTATGGATTTGAAAATAATTATTAGAAATGGCTTATGCTTATTCTTTTAAAAAGGTTGAATAATCAAAGACGAGCAAATAAGGAAGAAAGAAAGTTAATGTAATCTATCTTTGTCATATGGGATAATTAAGGCATACAAATACGAATTATTTTACACATCAATTTTATTTCTTAAAAAAGCAGTATTTCAAAAGAATTACTTTCCTATTCTTTTTATACAAATTGTAAAATCACCAATATAGTCATGTTGATTGCGATTTTATTTTAATAAAAAAATTTAGCATGTGATGAATATAGATAAGCCTGACAAAAAACACCAACTTTTGTTCTTTCTGAAGGCGGCATACTAAAGTATTTAAGATCTTGTTATTTCCCATAAAAAATGAGATTGGTGACTGGACCTGGACCTAGATGTATGCCACAGACAACAAACCAAAAAGGATATACTAATTACTTTGACTCATATAATGCATGATCAGGGAAAATATTGTTAAAGGGAAAACGCATAGTCATTCTTGGAGCAGGATTTGGTGGGTTAGCCTGCGCAAACCAGTTGCGAGAGAGCCTTTCATTTGAGCATAAAATTACAGTTATTGATAGGAAAGACTACTTTTTAATGGGTTTTGTAAACCTCTGGATACTAAATGGAAAAAGAACACTTGAAGACTCTAAAATTTCCCTAAGCAATCTAAATGGTAAAGGAATATCATTTTTACATGATGAAATAATATCTATAAATCCCTCAGAGAAGATAGTTATGACCTCAAACCAAAATAATGGAATTGGATATGATTATTTGGTAATTGCATTGGGAGCAGAGTACGACCCAGATAAGATAGAGGGTTTTGAAAAAAATGATGGGTTCAATCTCTATGACGTTGAGCATATGCCACAACTAAGAAAAGAAATTCTTGCAATAGAGCGAGGAAAGATAGCGATATGTGTAACAAGCATTCCCTATAAATGTCCTCCCGCACCATACGAGGCATCTTTGATTATAAATGATATTTTGATAAAAAACAGAACTAGAGGCAGTATTGATATTGATGTATATTGTCCTGCCTCAATTCCATTACCCGTTGCAGGACCAAATGTAAACCAAGATGTGAATGATCTGCTTTACAAAAATCATATTGGTTTTCATCCCTCACATAAACTAAAAGCTGTACTGAATAGAGATTCTCTAGAATTTGAGTATGCCGATAATGGGAAAGAATTAGCAAACTATAACCTGTTGATCTCTATCCCACCACATATTCCGCCTTTGGTAACAAAGCGTTCTGGTTTTATCAAGTATGGCCAAAATTGGATGGATACTGATAAGTTTACCTTAAAAACTGAATATGAAAATGTTTTTGCAATAGGGGACATTACGGAAATCAAAGTTAATCATAAGGTGTCTATTCCAAAAGCAGGGATATTTGCTGAGGGCCAGGCAAAGGTAGTTTCACAGCAAATTGTAGACCATATTAAAAATAAAACATCCAATTCAAAATTTGATGGGAAGGGGTTTTGCTTTATGGAAATAGGGGAAAGTAAAGCCGGATATATAGACACAGATTTTTACAATAAAGAAGGTCCAATAACAATTCTCAACCCCCCTTCTGAAGAATCATACAAAAAGAAAATTGATTTTGAAAAAAACAGAATTAAAGATTGGTTGTTATCTTATTCATAGAAAAGGTAGAGTTTTTATTTTTTGTTATTAATTGTAACCTAAAGATATTGTGACCCCTAAGTATATAAAGTGCAAAAATGCGCGTGTCGTAATGGGCGATCGGATAGTTAAATTTTTACCGACCATTTTCACTTTCGGTTTCACTTATGGTTGACTCCCCGCTATCTTCGATTGCACCAGGAATTATAACTTTTGCTAATTCATCAGGAATTTTTTTTCTATATGTTTTGGATAAATCTTTAGGTTTGTATACCGCACCCATATAATGTATAATCAAGTGCAAATAATAAAGTTGATCAAACATTCATTGTTTGAATAACCCACAATTGCGTTTTACTTGTCTGCTTGTCTATTATATTTTCCCATATAGATAGAATTGGGTTTAACCTGATGTATCCTTTTTTGCTGTCAGTTTCCCAACATCCACACTAAAGTAATTTGACTTTAAACTTTATTTTTGTCATTGGGATCATTTTTTCATGGATATATCAAATTAACAACAACAATTATGGTTTGTTTTGTGAATTAATAAAAGTACAATGGGCTGTGCGCTTCTGCCTGTTATTTGGTAAAAAAACTATATAATATTGTGAGGATGCTCAAATTGGATACGCAGAGCAATGAGAAAGAATGCGTAAAAAACCCTATTGCGTAAGATAATTTAAGATATGAAAATGGTATTGATTGTTAAAACTTTATCATAAACCCTTTATTGTTAAAAAGCTTATCTAGTAGATATTTATAAGAGTTGGAATTTTTATCATTTACAATAAAAAATTTTCAATAAAAAATTTTCAATAAAAAAAAGGCATTGTTTTTGGTTCTAACAATCAATCAACATAGTTGATAATATTCATGTCTAAAGTATCACATCTGATTGAACCAATACTCCAAATATATTAATAACCATATAAAGGAAAATTACGCTTTGAGGATATATGTATTATAATAATAATATTGACAATAAAAATAAAATTACCATGGTATTGGAGAGACTTGAGCAGCAATCACGACTGGAACGGTTGGGGAAAGAAAATATTGCAAATGAAGACCTGATGCTTGCAATTACTGAGGATACTGGAAAACTTTTAAACATCTTGCTAACGTCAATGAATGCAAATAATATTCTAGAGATAGGTACTTCTGTTGGTTATTCTACTTTGTGGTTTGCTCTTGCATTGTCCCAAAATGAATATAGGGGATTACATAAAATAAAAAAAAGAATTGTTACCGTAGATAATAACCCATCAAAAATTATTAAAGCTCAAAAAAATTTCACAGATGCAGAAGTTTTGGAGATGGTTACTGTGATGGAAGGTGATGCTATGGGTATTCTAACTCGATTGTTTAAGGACAATAATGCCAATGTTAACGGTAGATGTGACTTATTTGACTTTATTTTTTTTGATGCAGACAAGGACAATTTAACTGAATATTTTGACCTGTCACTGCCATTATTAAAAAAAGGCGGGGTGATTGTAACTGACAATATTTTATTCCCAGAGGATTATCGGTCAACCATGTCCAAATTTGTTAATTATGTGAGAAACAATGAATCTGTCCTATCGGTGACTGTTCCCATAGGTAACGGTGAAGAAATCACCGTAAAGATAAAATAATCAAGCTTTGTATATTGATGAAAATAAATCTATTTAACGATATGACAAGGTAATACGCATTGCAAAATGATAGTTCTGAAAGAAACCTAATCTTATTCCATTGACCATATGGGTTCATTTTTTTCATAACCGAAAGCCATCCCATGTCTGGGGGCTTGATGATTATTAGCCATAAAATTGCTATTATTTCACCTCTGTGATGGAACTCTTCTGCTATAACATGTATTAACACATCCTTCACTTTGCATAACCACCTTCTTACACCATCATTATTTGTTCTATACGGTTTTACCTAAACGCCCTATCCTAAGGTTTGAAAGATACATATCAACTTTAGATGTTACTTGGTTGTTATAATAAACAATAGATTTCCAACCCCTATATTATGAATACCGAAATGGTCAATTAGGATCATCTTGTCTTGAATGGAATTTGTATCCAAAAATATTCTGCCCATATTATTTGCAAAAGTGTATCTTTTAATGATAACCAGGCCGTTTCATGATTTTCCATCACATCATTCTATGTTAATTTTTTCTGAAATACTTTAATGTAATTATACCTTACCTTATGGTTATGTCTATACATTTCAATAAAACCCAATATCCATAATTCCAAATAAATAAGCATGGCGATATAAAAAAATTTTGGTATTATAATGCATCATATGTGGTTTTGAATAATGCCAAAAGGAAAGGCTTTTTGCATCCCTTAATTTTAAATGGACATGGTCTGCTTATTGTTTGAGTGGCATTAAAAACTTAAAAGTGGAGCCTTTTCCATCCCTATTGTTTTCAGCCCATAACTGTCAATGGTCTTAAAATCTCCAAAATAATGCCTAAATATCCTATAGAAGTAGAATATATTATATCTTTCAGTATTTTTTTGCATAAAAATATTATATAAAAAGAAATTTTAAATTAATATATGTGTTTCTGCTACGGTTTTCCCCATCTCTATGAGCTTTTATTCCCCTATAGCCTTAAATCTTAACCATTGTGCCAGTGCAAAGAACACCCTTCTCATATCAAAAACCTTTCTTTTTAATTACTTTTTATTCAAAATTTATGGTTTGAAGGTAAAACAGATTGTTATGTCAAGACAGCCAATATTGATTTTAGCTATTTGACATATGTGCGCATTTGAAATGATTATTATTGCGACGACCAATCTAATGAAATGTCCATCTGGATAACAACTGGGTAGCGATTTCAATAACTAAATTAGTTTTAAATGGTAATCGATAAAATTAATATTTCCATCTAGTTGATTTAGCAATAATAAGTTTTAAATCTGAATAGGTAAACTTATAAAATAACCTAAATGTGGAATATAAAAAGGGATAAAAGTTTGAACTTCACCCCCAATTAAAATCTACATTTAATACATTGATTCTCTAACTTTATAATGTTGGATGGCAACCTGCGTGATAACATAAAAAAAGGTTTCCGGGTAAAAGTGATACAAAAAGCTGATCAAAAAACAGGCAATTTAACGGAAGGCGTGGTAAGGGAGATATTAACCAAATCCAAAATTCACCCCCATGGAATTAAAGTTCTATTGGAGAATGGAAAAATCGGCAGGGTTAAAGAGATAGTAGATATTTCTGTAAACAAACAATAAAGAGAAATTGCTTAACAACGAATACTATTTTAACATTTATCTTATAACCCAATATAAAGTTCGTTTACCTGACTTGAGTGATCAAGATATTGAGACATTGATTGGTTAAAAAAAATATTTTACTTAAATTATGGGTCAGTTGAACTGATGAGTATGTAAGAAAAAGTAAAAATTTGTGGAAACGAATAGAGTCCCAATTTACAGCATTATACGATTTAAACTGGATTTTAATTGACATGTTTTCAACTTTATTCTGTTGTTATTATATTCATGGTGGGATAAGACTTGTCAGAATTTTCCCATACATAAATACATTAAACATGAATTCTAATCAAGGAAATACTATAAATTCTCCGCGGAGCATCCTTTTGATTCTCAGATCCGTATCTGTTATGGTAATGTATGTAGAAACCAGCTACTACCGCCATACCCGACATAATTAGAGAGTTTGGTTTACCTGATAGTGAATCTTCTTGGGTATTTACACCTTTTATTATTTCTGCTTTGATATCAACAACAATAGAATCAAAGTTGTCGGATATTTATGGACGCAAATTAATTCTTTCAGTAGTTTTGACAATGTACATGATATGGATTGTTGGTGGTGCATTATCTAATAATATCTTCATATTGATTGGGTTTCAAATTGTCCAAGGTATTGGAATGTCTATCTTTTTTATAGTTTCTACTATTATTCAAACCCAGTTTCCAAAAGATAAAATTTCCATCGGTCAGGGTACTTTGGCTTCAATGTTCGTTGTTGGAGAGATATTAGGATTAATTGTTGGTGGAAATATAACACATGTTTTTTTGGATGGGAAATGACCTTTATCTCCAGATTTCCATTTTCGGTTATTGTAACCATCATAATCAAATATTTTGTAAATATTAAACATAATATTCCAAGTGAAAATAAAGGAGGAAAGTCGCTATTGTCTCCAATTACAAAAAAAACATACACAGAAACGGGCTGCATATTCAAACTTTGCTTCAAATTTTGACGTTAAGGGCACTATTATCTTATCTGTAGCAATTACCTCGTTCATATTTGCCTTTACGTTTGTTCAGTCCGAAAAAACCACCCGGAAATGGCAAATACATTAACTCAAATTTGATTTTTTGTAATAAATATTACATCCATTTTTGTTTTTATAATTGTAGAAAGAAAATCAACTGTACCTCTTATCAATCTAAGGCTTATGATATTAAAACCCACTTTATTGACAAATCATTATTCTAGTATGGGGAATAGCCACATTTACTATTTTTCAAACTATACCCGTATTGGTAAAGACTCCATTACCAATAGGCATTGGTGGAAATGCGTTGGATGTTGTATATATAACACTTTTCCATTTTCCATCATGTCTTTGATGTTTGGACCCGCTTCAGGTTTTATAATATCAAAAATTGGGTCTTCCAGGGTGATTTTTGCAGGCAGACTGATGACAACTAGTGGCTTTATTAGCATTTTAATATCTCATTATGATGCTATTCAAATTGCCATAAATCTGGCAATAATAGGATCAGGCTTGTCTTTATTAAATGTAGGTCAAATTAATATCAATGCTGCATCCACATCCAATGAATTTATGGGCATATCTTATGGTATTAATACGCTGTTTAGGTTTATAGGATCGGCTATTGGCCCTGCTTTTGCAGGAATGTTTATGCAGGCAAATCAAACAATTGCTAGCACCTATTACGAAAACAATATCATTTCCCTTCCGTCTGCCACATCTTTTGTAATTATATTTTTTTGTATGTTCATATTGGCCGCTGTTACTATATATTTATCTATCATTGCTAAAAAGTAAAACAATAGCGATAACAACAAAGGAATTAAAATTAAATTCAGATCCGCTATTTCAAATTCTATGATTAAGCAAATATGGTTCTTTACAACTAGTTTAGATTTTAGGTAACTTAAAACATTACCAGAATTATCCAATAGTTTAAGATAATATCTTCATTGTTATGGATTATCAGATTAATATTCTAACTAGCCCATAGAACATTCCAAAGCAACAACCAAGAACAGGAGTTTGCAAAACATTATAATAATAAGCCCCATTGATACCATAATACCAATTGCCATCGAGATCTTGTTTTATGAAATAGCCATAATAAATCAAATTTAGGGATAGACGGCCATTGCAAATTCATCTGACTCTTCCTCGTCCATATCCTTAATCGATATTCGGCTTAAATCAATTCTGTAATAGTCCAGTTTATCTGGGTCATACTTTTGCACTATTTGTATAATTTCACCCTTGCTACTTCTTTTCATTATTACATTCCTATGTACGTATCCCGTTATGAAAGCATAGCCTCTCCTTTTTGCCTCCATCAGAAAATTCATTCTAAGAAGGTGACCACCAGTAGATCCCCAATAACCGGGCTTTATACAAATCCATTCCATATACACGGTATTTTTCTTGCCATAATTCTCATCAAATGTTCCACGCCTTAGTGTGTATTTTTCAATCGGCCCCCCCTTTACATACCCAACTATAGAATCATTTTCATATGCATTATTATTTTCATCTGCAATGTCAATGGTTTTATTTATCTCATTTCCATTTTCCTTATTATTACCGCCATAATCATTTTGGTTGGGATAAATATTTTGTCCTCTTTTTATTCTAAGCGTAATTAGAATTGTACTGGGATTTGAAAGCGAGGATAAAAAATGCTGTTCTCCTCTTTTTAGAGGGATTGGCAATTTGTTATAAATGTTAAGCACACAATTTCTTACATCAGGATCAATATTTGATATTCTGTTCTCATTGTCATGATTGTTTACAATGCTTTCTACTTTACAAACAAAACTAATCTCTCTCCTTCTTGTCAAACTCCTTATTTTCTGTTCTTCTTCGTAAAGCTTTTGAAATGATATTATGTTATTAATAAAATTTTCTTTTAACTTGTCTGGTATGCCATTTAACACAAATTGTAACATTTCATTTTCCTGTTTTATTGCATTAAAATATTTTACAGACTCTTCGTTTATAACGGAAGGATGCCACCCCAAGGCATGTGCATTACTTCTGGCCAATTTATTTGCATGTTCAAAATCACCCAACGCATATCCGGCCATACGCTCACATACAGACAAAAACCATCCAAGATGCAGATAGTGATCTACTCTCTTTGAATTGGGATTTGCAATATTGCCTGTGTCATCACATTCTTTATCATTTGATTGATCTTTGATTGAAAGCAGGTCCTCAATTCTTTTCATGGCATTTTTTGCGATCTCCCCCTCGAAAGGATACGCAGTTCTATATATAATGGCAATTACAATATTTATATCAATTCCTATAACATCAATAAACTTCTTTATTTCTGGATCATTTCTTAAGAACCATTCTACAGATGCCTCATTAGGTTTATCAAACTGTTTTGCTGGATCATAGTCATGGAAAAGAGCTGAAACAAAAAGATATTTTATATCTTCCAATGAAAAATAGATTTTATTTTTGTTGTTTAGCTTGATGTGACTTCTGGCTGAAAGTAGTGTAAAATATGTGGCCTCTAGCTCATGGTCTATATTGTGATAACCATAATAATCTTGGCCGAGACCCTTCTTTGAGAATTCGGATACAGCATGCCTGATTATTTTTTTTGTCCATTTTTTTTCTATATTCATTTGGAAGGCAAGACGGATTATCTTATCCTTTAGTTCTGACTCTCTGGTATACCCCGCATTATACTTTAACCACCATGGTAACAATTTAAATCTCTGATACAATTCATTCCACCAGGGAGAAGATCTTGCTAATGGATTCTCTATTGTACCAGTAGATAGAATAATGTGATTACCACTATTCATCGCATTTCCAAATTTTTTGGTAAATGATGAGGGTAATCGAATCAATTAATATGTCTTCTTGTAGGTTTAATTGTATTTAAGGTTTAATATTTGCAAATATTACAAGGTTTACGAATAAATGGCATATAATATTTAATATATGCCGAAAATAATTCTTAAAGTACACATTGAATTAATGTGGCTTAATACAATAACTTGATTCATCTTTATTTTTAATGAATTTGGAATTGATTACATAACTTGACCTTTTCTAGGTAATCAGAGTTAAATATGCTAGTCCGTGAGACAATCAAAGCATAGAAATTCCTATGCAATAATGTATAATAGAAAAACCTTGTTTCATATTTCTACCAACATCAAAACGAAAGGTAATAGAGTATACATTTGCTTAATTATCAGAAAATCAGAGTCAAATTTGGTTTTATTTATCATTTATCTCCCATCTCCATGTCAATTGAGGTGAAAATATGTTCAGTCTCAAAAAATCATCTACATATAACTGTCAATGTTAATGGAATTGATAAGAATAAGGTACATACCTGATAATAGGAGGTTGAAAACAGCTTTTAATTTTTCCAATTCTCAAAATTGTAAACCCAAATTATCATAAGCCATGTTGCAATATCAGAGCGAGTATTATGAATAAAACGTGATTACGATACCAATTACAACAGTTTATTAGCATTTCCTCCAATTACATAATAAAATTGAAAGATAGTGTGGCTAATGAAGAAAAAGGTTTTTCTAAAATCCTACTTGCTATAGATGGCTCAAAACCCTCAATGGGCGCAGCAGAAGATGCTATTGAGATTGCCAAGAATAATAAATCTCAATTAATCGTAATACATGTAATTGATTTTTACAAATACCCTTACTTGTTATCTTCAACTGTTTTGGCTCCAACCTTTGGCACTAACAGATTTGATGAAGATAAAAAGAAAGCAGAGGAGTGGATGAAAACTGTGAGGGAAAGATACGCTCAAAACGACGATATTGATAATAGTAATGTATCTATGAAAAACATTGAAACTGAAATTATTGAAGGCAAAACATCCGTTGCAGCAACTATAGTAGACTATGCCGAATCAAGGAATGTTGATTTGATTGTGATTGGTAGCAAAGGAGTGACCGGATTTAAAAAGATGTTGGTTGGTAGCGTGACTTCGGACGTTGTTAAATATGCACATTGTTCGGTATTAGTTATAAGGTAGCAATATTTGTATTTTAATGAGGTTGTTTAGACCTTGTAATGCTGTTTAATGCTAATCTGTCACTCATTACGAGGACTGTTCACTTTATCCACCGTTTTTTGATTGAGATAGTTGTAATTTGATTCCTTAAATGGATAACTTACAATAAGACGGAATTTTTCGGAAACTATTTAACAACGGATTCAATAAAAAATTAATCAATGTGTGAGAAGGTATATGGTTATTTCTTATTTTGATGTCTGATGATTTCTGTATACCAACTGTTTATAATGATATATCATAGGGTCATTTATGGCCATAGTAATTCTTCACTATTGTTTCTTAAGTAAATATTTTCTTTCCATCAAAATCGATTTTTGATTTTTATTTGCAATAAGTTAATATTTAAAATATAATAATAGGTATATCTACAAAATGAATAAGATGCACATTTAGGTTTTAATTAAAATTTTTCATTATATTTAAAATTCTCTAGTTTAATAAAACTAATTGTTATGGTGGTGGAGAACTCTCTTCATCATCCTCACTTAAATCGCTATCACTTAACGATCTGTCCATATTATAATAGTTTTCATTATCATCCAAATTCTCTTCCCTGTGAATCTTTTCTATTGCCTTATCTTGTTTTTGGTTTTTTAGTGATGATGTAATAGCTATTAAAGTATATTGTATTGTATCTTTTGATGAACCAAGACAATAATATTCTTATTACATTTCATTTAACTAAAAAGTAAAAGCGGCATGTTCAGTGAAAAATTTAGTTTGCGAAAGACCTTCGCAGAGAGTTATAACCCTTTATGTGTTGGAAATCCCGGGCCTCCAAAATTATATGGAACCCGGAAGGTATCTCAATTGACAGGGGATGTTGACCCTGAAACAAACACAAAGACTTTAAACCAAACATCAACCAAGTATAGTGTATATGGAACAGACTTGGGAGTCTCTTTTTCTTATGATGGCAAACTTTATTTTCTTTTTGGTGACACTACAAGAAGGGGGCCATCAGAAGGACTTCCCAAATCAGCTATGCCTGGAGCCCCATACAATGAAGATGTTACTGATTATGATGCCATAGCATATACGACAAGTGATCGTGCATATGATGGAATCTCTCTTGTATTTAACTCAAGCCCCCCACTAGTTGATGATATTTCTCAGCTTACCGCTGAGCATCCTATTGAAGGCATTGCTATAGGTGATGAAATGTATGTATTTTTTGTTACCGATTTGAATCCAAATAGGAGAATTATGCCACGGCGATCAGTTTTGACAAAATCTACTGATGGGGGATATAAATTTGGAAATTCGCTCTATACTTTGTCCACCGATAAATTCATCCATATTTCAGCGCAAATAATTGATAGTGACAAAATTCATGGATTGCCAAAAACTAGTGGCAAAGGCCTGCTTTTATGGGGAACGGGAAAGTATCGTCAAAGTGATATTTATCTTGCCTATATGCCATTAGACGAAATTACAAACCTATCCTCAATTAGTTACTTCGCGGGTTTTAACAAAGATTTGGGTAAGCCATTATGGCAATCAGATGAATCGCTGGCTAGACCTTTGTTTTCGGCTAGTTGTATTGGCGAGTTATCAATTAGGTGGAATTATTATCTTGGCAAATGGATTTTGCTTTACAACTGTGACTTGTGCAATACAAACGGCATTGTTGTTCGCTTAGCGGATGATCCATGGGGGCCTTGGACCGCTACAAAGATTGTATTTGATCCTGCTGACGGCTATGGACGTTTTGTGCACCAACCAGGTCAAGACAACCTTGTTGATAAGGAAAGAGACGATAAAACCAATCCTTTTGATTTAGGTTATGGATATGGCCCTTATCAAATGGCTCCATATGCTACAGGTGTAAAGGGACGTTATACAAAAATATACTTTACATTATCTACCTGGAACCCTTATCAGGTAATACAAATGTCTGCAATTATTCTAAGTGACGAGGAAGAGAAAAATCCTTTGCTCTACGCTTCAGATGTAAATGATAGAAACGACAGAAAGTATGCTTATGTTTCGGTATTCATAGCACATCTTGCAAATACAAAAAAAATCAAATTTCAGGATTCTTTTGGTAATAACCCATTTATTGC
>JBKJYK010000223.1:0-3161 GCA_046715515.1 Candidatus Nitrosocosmicus sp. | reverse complement strand
CCATTGCACCGCTAGCACAAGGGGGATATTCACAAATTCATTCCCTTTGTTGCCTATGTATCAATACAAATAATATTTCTGAAAGTTTGTCTCAATTGTGAGGACCGTCTCAAATAACATGCAAGTTAAATTTGGCTCACCTTTGTAATAACCGTACATTAATGGCCTGTGTTATAGCTAAGTAAAAATAACTTGTTACTTATTTTAAACAACAGCATTGCTAGACCTTTCTGGGATTCAAGAAAAAATCATTCAGTGGGTATCGGATGAAAAATGGTCGTATGACACAGTTGATGATTCAAAGTTTCACTTTCTCTTTAAAGTTGTAATAGATGGCCAAAATGCGGTTTTTGTTGGTGTAGAAAAAGGAATTGACCGTGTTACAATACATTACTTAAGTACAATGCATCCGGAACTACAAAATAGCTACAAGTTATCTCCAAAGGAGCATAAGCATGACTTTTGGTATGATCTTAAGGTTAAACTCTTAATTTTGGATGTTGGTATAATGGCCATTCCTAATGTAGATGAACTCCATAAAGTCGATATATTGCATATGATTTATTTTGACGCTTTTTCACGCGATAGATTTATCCGCTCAACAATAAGGGTAATTGACGCAGCAGCTATATTTCATTATGTGTGGAAAAATTTTGTTGATAGCCATGGGCCCGGTTAATATGGAAACTTTTAAATCGCCAGACCTATAATCTCCATACCTATAATCTCCATTGTCACAAGTCATCTCAATTTTTATTGAATGTTGCTTTTTTTCTTTGATTCGGTCGTTGCTCTAGTTCATATATGCATATGCCATTTCGGTTCGCACAACAAGATAGATGTCCAATACTGTTTACAATAGAAATTAAAACTAGAGCCTACTTTATAAAAAAAGAACAACTCCTTGATCATGAAACATTATATCTTATCATCGTCAGCATTATGGCCTTTTTTAGGCCTACTGATACCGACTTTTTATGTGGGTGTTGTTTTTATGTTTGAATTGCTTTATGTTTTCCCCTTTTCGTTAATTAAAGGGGGAATGCATTCATTCGCGGAAGAAAGTTGTTTATTGTTACATGGCTGAGTTAGAGTCGCAAAAAACCTAAAGAACAAGCAGGTAACCATTAAGGTATATGAATGGCAAGTTAAAAGTTCTTGGTTTTGCAGGAAGCCTAAGGGCGGGCTCTTATAACAAGTCCCTGTTACGTGCTGCTGCAGATTTAATGCCAGAGGATGCAAACCTAGAAATTTTTGATATTGGTGGAATTCCAGCATTCAACCAAGACATAGAAAGCGATATGATGCCCGAGAGGGTAAAAGACCTCAAATCCAAAATAAGGGAGGCCGACGCAATTCTAGTTGCAACTCCGGAATACAACTTTTCTGTACCAGGGGTTTTAAAAAATGCAATCGATTGGGCTTCAAGGCCTTATGGGGATAATCCATTTGATGGAAAGCCCGTTGCCATAGTGAGTGCATCAGTTGGTATGTTGGGTGGTGCGAGGGCCCAATATCATCTTCGACAGATATTTGTATTTCTAAATATGTATCCAGTCAACAGACCTGAAGTTATGGTTACATTCGCACAGGATAAATTTGATGAAAGCGGCAGGTTGGCTGATGAAAATACCCAAAATTTCTTGAGACAGTTGCTTGAAAACCTTGTAAATTGGACCAGACGATTAGGAAAATAAATTTACTTTATTAGTTAAAGATAAGGGACAAAAAAATAGTTAGCTATAACGGTTTAAGCAAATTAAACAATTTACTTTTGTGGTCTATATCTTTGTTTGTTTATTGTGGAAGTATGGCACTCACCTGCATATGATTGTCAATGCAAACACTAAACACTCCTGATTATTTCCAAAGGCATCATATTATGCCATTGTATACATATGTTGTGTAATCAATCTGCAAATGTTTCGGAACCACCATTGTAACTGCCATTTTTTCTCTTTATCGCTACTGCTATCCTAAAAAAGAGAAATGGAAATTGGTGTTGGAAACGATTTCCAATCAATGCTAATATTTTATTTGAGATGGGATAATGGTGATATTATGCTGCTGATGACCTTGGATTGGGCCATGGGTTATGGAAGACGTTTGAATTTGTTAGGTGTTATTGTGGCTTACTGCCGTTTTTATCTAAAACGTTTATTTTTGAACCATTAATATTGATATTTGGTATTAAAATATGGATAATGAGAAGAATGAGAAAACCGCCGATAACAATAGCTATAAAAGCAATGACATAACAGCAGAACCAATTATCAAATTCTTTAGGGGAAGAAATTTTGGCTTTTTAGGCACAGTAAACAAAGATGGCTCACCACAGGTGACTCCTACATGGGTGGATATAGTGGCAAATGAAGGAGACAATGAGGGGATAATTTTGGTGAATACCGCTATGGACCGAATAAAGCAAAAGAATGTGTCCAGAGACCCGCGAGTATCAATCTCTTTGGTCGATGAAGATAATCCGTATAGCATGCTGACCGTTAGGGGGGTGGTGATAGAACAGACGACCGAGGGCGCCGATGAACATATAGACAAGCTTGCGAGGAAATACCTTAAAGCTGAAAGGTATCCTTCTCATTCGCCAGATAAAAAGAGAATTATTCTTAAGATAAAGCCAGAAAAGGTATTCTACCTGCCACCAAGGTATACGGAATATTTGCAAAAAGGTCAATAAAAAGGAAAGATTTCATTGTGATCAGAGTCTATACTGTCTAGTTTTTTGCTGCTGCTCTGCTGTTGATTTGGATAATGAAATTCTGATAAAAGGGGATACCAATACAGGTGAGATGACGGTTCAACTGTCTTGACCCATCTTCTTTTGTCTTGGGAATGTTTGATGGCTTGACAATCCTTTATGGTCCTTGATGGTGAATTTGTAAATTCGTAAACTCATTCTTTTCTGCATGGTCCTCTCCCTTTTTACATTGTGAACTAGTTTGAATAGTAACATAGCAGAATTCAATGATGGAATTGTTATTCTGCATAATTTGCAATAATGACAAAGTTGACATCATTGCTTAAAATATGGTTCACAATAAGCAACCATGCATTAATTCTGAGGCACCGCTTCAAAATCCCTGTGCTTGGGATAAAATTGTGTTATGGACCTTTGGACCTTTGGACCTTTGGACCTTTGGACC
>JBKJYK010000222.1:0-5396 GCA_046715515.1 Candidatus Nitrosocosmicus sp. | reverse complement strand
TGTCTTTAGGTTTGTGATATACCTACTACCATAAACTAAAACCCACCAAAAAGTCCTCTCAATTCAACCACCTTCGAGTTTGACCATCTATGGCAAGTAAAGTTTAGTCTTATCTTTCACAATATTGTATTTGCATATAACAATAAGATCCTGAAAATAATTTTCACTGTTTTGACAATTGCTTCTTCTCATACTTTTATTGTCTGTGGTGATAAAGATTCCTAAAGGGAGTAGACGGAAACCGAATGAGTATAAAAAAATACCTTATATGGTAAATAAATGCCCGATAAGGAATGTTTCATTTACTTTGAGTTTTAAGTAAAGTATGTGTGTATGTATTAAATGATATTATGTTTTAGGTTTGTTTCCATAAGATCCGTTATTGGTTCACTTATTGTTATTCTCATATTTTTTTGCTGTAGTTGTTGCTGTTGCTGCAGTCATTGACAATATCGGTAGCATAAAGTAAAAAGTAGCTCCTGCTCCTTCTGAATTATTTTCAGCCCATAACTGTCCACCATGAGCTTCTATAATGCTTTTTGATATATAGAGTCCTAAACCAATACCTGATTCAGAATTTGTTGCAAATTTTGTATATAATCTTGGCATTATGATGGGATCTATGCCCACTCCATTATCTTTTATGCTAACAAGGACTTTTTTATGACCATAATCACTACTTTGTGTTTTTTGTATTCCATTAGCAACAGATATTTTGCCACCAGTTTTTTTGCTAAACTTGATGGCATTACTTAATAGGTTAGCCAATACTTGTGTAAGCCTTCCCTTATCGGCTTCCAAAATTGGATAATCGTTGGGTTCGTATATCAATTCAATATCGGCACCTTTCTTTTGTATATCGTTTTTAAAATCGTTTAGAACACTTAATATTAGATCAGCCAAATTGAATCGTTCTTTATTTAGTTTTAATGAATTGCTTTCAATTTTTGTCACATCCAATATATCGGTAGTAAGTCGCTGTAATCGGTTAGCGTTTCTAAGAATTGCATCGGCTATTTGTTCCTTTTTTTCAGGATGTCTTTGTAATAGCTCAGAATAACTGACAATAGATTGCGTTGGAGTCCTCAGTTCATGGGCGGCTATGTTAATAAACTCCTTTTGCATCATGTCATGGACTTTAAGTTGTTCATTTGCGGTCTTTAACTCTTTGGTCCTTCTATTTACCGTGTATCTCAACCTTTTGTTCCACGAAATCACCAAAAAGGCAATTCCAAAAGCTACTGATGTAATTACAATTATTATAGCGGCACTAAAGTTCTTCTGTTGATTAATTAGAACATCTACGTCGCTTGCAAGGTGATGTGGAGCAATAATGTATACTGTCAAAAAATGCTCGCCATTAATGTTTACTGGTTCAAACGATATGGTGCTTGTTTCTCCCTGTGCAGAAATTTCACCTGTTCCACTACCCCCTTGCAAAGAGCTGTTTATAAGGCTGTTGAAAGAATTTTTAGACTCTAAAGAAAGCGAGGACGAAATGCTAGACTGTATTTCCTTTCCAAAAATATCCTTTCCAATAAAAGAGGGATTGTCCGAGTAGAGAATAACACCGTTTCTGTCTAATAATCCAACTGAACTATTAAACTGTGGAATTAATTGTTCCTCTAACAAGGCTCCCAGGGCGGGAGCTCTCATAGATGCGACCACAACGCCAGTAAAAACCCCCGGTGATCCTATTCCGGTCTCATTGATTATTGGATAAGATACATACAATCGAGGAATTTTGTCATTTGATTCTATCAGACTGCTATAATAGGCATCATGAGTGTCCCTTGGCACAGAAAAATAGGGCCTATAACTCAAATCGGTTCCCTTATATTTTTGAAAAGCGCTTTGGTTGATATTGCTCAGCCAATTCATTTTGCCGTTTTTGTCAAGCCACATAAAGAAATCCGAAAGTTGTTTTGAGTATTGTTGTCTGCTATCGATAATAGAGAATGCCCTATTATACTCATTATTTTGTATAGATGGTGAATCTGCAAGTGTTAGCAGGAGATTATTTATGCTTTCAAATTTGTTTGATAATATTTTTGAAAGATCGTGTACTTGAATTTCAGCGTTTGTCTTTATTTCACGCAAAGCAATATCGGATATTTTAGCAGAAGTAAAAGTGTAATATTGATACGAAAAAACAGATAGCAATATTGCAACTACTGCTATGGTAATTAGTATAGTTAAATTAATTTTTGATAAAGAGTTCAAAATATTATTTGACAAGGCAAGATTAACTAATTTTCTATCATCTTTACTTCTACATAAATATAGGGGTTTATATTGAGAACTCCCATCCATTGGATATATATGAACAAAAATGGAAATACCATCGTTCATCCGTTTTTCAACAAATCATAGCAAAATCACTATATGAATAAGAAGAATATATGTTGAAGTAGACAAATTACAATAAACAAAACATACTAAAGATAAAAAAAGAAAAAGGCTATGAATAACAAGAATAACCCGTAACCCAGCAAATGGTGTGAGTTTTTGAATCAATCGCAAAAAAACTTGCTTGATTTTATCATTGATGTTAGAATTTTTCTGATTCATCTTAACATCTAAACAATTATTAAAATTATTTACTACTTGTAGGTATCTAAAGAAATGGATCATAAGAGGTTTTTTCAATAAATTAAACGCAAGTACACATCACGCAGGGTTTATGCGTCATCAATGGATTTTTTTAGTAAAGATTGGAAATTATATCAACTTAAAACAAATATGAGTTTTATTTATGCCTTATATACTGAAGGTGGTTAAACATATCCGATAGGATATTTCATGAATGCATTTCTCGTGATAATGGGATACCAATACTTTAATTAGTAACTATCTATATAAAAATTAATGTCTATCCGTCTTCGGTTCCAGCATACCTTTATCTTTTTTCCAACATTGTTTCGAAAACCACCAACATCATTTCTTATATTGTTTGCGGTGTTATCACTTAATGTGGATAGTTATGATTATAGATTGCCACCTGAAAAAATAGCATTCATAGCATATAACATAGGAGTATATGAGACGGTTCAAAAATTCGGAGAATCAATAATGAAAGGAAAGATCACATCAAATATGGATGTGTTCAAGATAGCCGAAGCACTTTATGATTCACATTCGTTTTATGATTCGGAGATAATATCACAAATTATAAATGCTATGATAAGGCAGAACAAAGAGTCAACCTCCATAATTGGCAAAGTGAGTCCAAAAGATGTAGACCAAGTCATGATGCAATTAAAAACATGTGGCGTTTCGCTTCCTTGATTAAATGTGTTATTTTTATCTTATCTTGAGACTTTATGGTTATTAAGCCTTGTTCCAAATAATTTAACTTGATAAATTCTCTCCAATTTTAAATCAATGGAAAAAGTTTGATTTCAAAGTTTTTACTGCATCGCAAAATACAACTTTTATTGTTGTAGTGTAAATTAAATCAAACTGAATCAAATACAAATTTTTAAGTACTATAAGGCCCTCTTCTGAAATATTTAATATCGATGTGGGTATTAGTCGAATAACCAAGGTTTTGAGTAATTTCCTTTTCATATGGAAAAGAACATAGAAAAATTTGCTTGAGCATATCTTGTTAATCGCAGCGTGCTAAAAATATTTCCGTATAGGCCATAATCATAAAAAGTTTATTGGTTGGCGTCATGACATAGGTTGAAAATACACAAAATAATATATAGATTGTTCCAAATCATTTAGTTACTTATATTCCAAATACAATCATTTTTAAACCTCACACCAGTTTTGGTATTGTATTTATAAAGGTAGGCTTTTGGTGATCTAAAAATCCTACCTTTAGTAACAAAAATACCAATTACCCGTATTAACAAATAGGTAAATAGTAGACAAACCTAAAATTTTTATTATCATGGTAATTAATCTTTAAAGTGATACAGCATTACTAAAACACAGCAACCAATACGCATAACCATAATATTTGCAGCACTATTTAGCACCATATCAGGCATAGTTATGTTTCCTTTCATCATGCTCACGGCCATTATGGTGAGAATGCCTCCTGACAGCCTTTCGTTAGTCAGAGGTATGGCGGTTGGTTATAGTAATGATAATAACTATAATATTGTTTTAGGCATTGGCATGCATCTGTTAACCAGTGCTGTCGCTGGTATTATATTTGGATTTGCGATACGGAAGGTAAACAAATTTAAGATTACCTGATTTACGAAAGGTATTGGTGAGGGAATTGTTTGGTCAATAATTTTATTCATAATAATGTATGTTCCAACAAATATAACCATGATTCAACCCAACTTATTAAAAATAATAGATCAAATCGATCCAAAACAGAATGGAATACAGAGTCAATTAATGGTTGAGCAACAACAGATAGCTCCGCTATACCTTTTTGGGTTTATTGCACATTTGGCATATGGGGTTACTTTAGGGTGTTTAGTGTCACCGTTTGTTTTGGCGGGCGACAAAAACAACATCAAAAAATACAAAACAGAATGACAGATAAATGGTGATAACTGATTTTGATCCATCATAATGAAGAAAGGTATAATGTAGGGTAGACAAATAAAAGCCAATCAGACTTGTTGGGTTATATGTTGTTAAGCAGCATTGGCCGCCATATGGTTTAATACTCTCATATGAGCCGCTAATGGCTATATTATAAATCCGACCTTAAACTAAGATGTGACTGATAGCAGTCTATTTTTTTGTTCTTTTGCAAATAAATTTGCCGCTTTAAATAATAACTATTCTGTCTTGCCGTCAAATGACATATTCTTTAAAGCACAGCCTTTAGTTAATCTATTAATTACAGAATAATACCCCAAGGCCAAGACAATAATTGAAGCCAAGCGCAATGGTATTTGATAATTGGTAAGAAATCCGGTTACGAATATACCAGCACCTCCAAGTGTAGATATAAATAAAAATCCAAGTGAGGAACAACTAGCACATATGCTGGAAGCTATTCCAATAAAGTGAGGAACAACTAGCACATATGCTGGAAGCTATTCCAATAAAAGAACCAGCAAATAATGTCTTGTTTAATTTTAATTTTGAATTTCTAATTAGATACACATTCATAGAAACCATGATACCTATAAAAAATGCAATCATGTTAGTCAAGATAAAACCAGTTACAGCGTCATCTGGAACATAAAAGTATAAAACTGGAGAAGAAAACAACAACTGGTCCAAAATATTAAAGGATATCCAGACTACTGAGAAGATGGATACAGATATTAATAAATATAATAAGGGATTTGCAAGATAGACTAATTTAAATGCATGAAGCGAAAACATTGTTTTAATATCTTTGGAGAAAAGGCAGTTTTTGTTTTTCATATGCTATTCATCATTGCCACCATTTGTTTTTATCAGGTGGGTAT
>JBKJYK010000221.1:0-5741 GCA_046715515.1 Candidatus Nitrosocosmicus sp. | reverse complement strand
ACATATGAAAAAAGAAATGGATTTAATCAAAACTGTTTACAATAAAAAACTTTATAACAGAATAATTTTCAGTATCTTAAAGAAATCAACGGCTTTAAACAATAGGATACAAGAAGAACATAAAATAAAAAAGATGAAATACGCCCAACTTAGGGTGTTAACCTATCTATATCCCGTGGATAAAATGTTGCATCCCTAATGTTTTCTATTTTTAGCAACGCCATTAAAAGTCTCTCAAGGCCCAACCCAAAACCAGCATGGGGCGGAATACCATAATCAAATATCCTTAGATGATAATCAAACGCGGCAGGATTAAGCCCCTTTTTTTTCATGTTGTCCAACAGGACACTCTTATTGTTAATGCGTGTGCTTCCGGAAGACAACTCCAATGGTCCGTACATCAAATCAAACGATTCACTTACCATCATACTGTTGTTTTCAGAAATATCAAAAGATGGATTAGGTTTAAGAATGGCAATATCGGAAATTCCTTTTGATTTTACATAAAATGGTTTAGTTGATAAGGGCCAATCAACAATATAATAAAAACCATCCCCAATCACATCTTTCATAATTTTCGGGGAAATATCATCTCCCCATCTAATATATTTATGGTTCTTTTGTAGTTTATCAATCAGTTCCGAATATGTGTATCGGGGGAAAGGAATTTTTAGTTCAGATAGTTCTATTTCCAAATTTTTCAACTCATTTGGGTTTTCATCTTTTATTCTTAATATAATGTAAGATATAAGATCATCAAGCAAATTCATTATGTCATAATAGTCAACAAATGCTTTTTCAACATCTATAGAGATTGCTTCAGAAAGATGCCTATTAGTTCGTGAGGGCTCTGCTCTAAAGATGGGCGCGATTTCAAAAACATTTTCAAAGGCCATTGTTAATTGTTCCTTATACAACTGAGGACTTTGAGCTAAAAAAGCCTCTTTATCATAGTAAAAAATCGGAAAGAGTGCCGCACCTCCCTCTGTAGCTGTTGAAATCATTTTGGGAGTGTTTACCTCAATAAAGTAATTTTTAGTAAGAAACTCCCTTACAGAGTTTAAGATGGTGAACCTAATTCTGAATACGTTTTGTAAATAATTTCTTCTCAAGTCAAGGGCCCTCAAATCCAATCTTGTGTCTATGCCTATAGTTGTAATAGACTGGGTTAAAAATGGGGCAGACTTTGTTGAAACCGACAATACTTTTATTTCATGTGGAATCACCTCAACACCATTTGGAGACTTTTTTTGCCCAACAACCTTTCCTTTTATGCCTATTGAGGAATGCTCTTTTAGATTTTTTAATACTTCAAATATATTATTTTCTAAATCTTTTTCTTTTTTCGCAACTATTTGAGTATCGCCAAATCTATCCCTTAATTGAATAAATAAAACATTGCCATGATCACGTTTGGAGGATATCCAACCCATTAATACAGTTAAATGGCCTATCTGGGAATCATTCACCTGGGATGAATAATGGGTCCTCCTCCAATTTTCAAGATCCTGTTCAGTAATCATTTTATCTTCCAACTTAATACAATAAATTCAAAATATATCAAAATATAACTTTTATTGATACTAACTATGGCGCATTGGGTTATTTACTACATTTCAATCTCTAAAGGCTTCCTTTCTTTGAGTTATAATTTATAAAAATTATTTTTTTCATGGCAAGCTCTGCAAATATTCAAATATGTTGACACAAATCATTCACTATGGTTAACGAAAATTTAGTGCAAATTAATTCCACAAACTGGGAATCTGAAGTCCTAAAGTCAGATAAACCAGTTTTTGTAGATTTCTGGGCAGAATGGTGTGGCCCATGCAGAATGGTTGGTCCGGTAGTAGAGCAAATAGCTCAATCGCATTCAGACAAGATCAAGGTTGTTAAACTTAATGTAGACGAAAACCAGGAGATTGCAATGAAATACGGTATCCAGTCAATTCCTTCATTGTTGATTTTCAACAAAGGCAAAGAAGTTGGCAGAACCATAGGTGCAGCGCCAAAGGATACATATCTAAAATTTATTAATGATTCGTTATCAAAATAGATTTTTTTTAATTTTGGTTACTGCTGTAGATATTAAAGCATTAATAACCATAATAATCAAATAATCTCTAATTGAATAAAACAGAGATTCTTTCCATTTTTTCATCTAATTTTGAAAAATACTACAAGGTATCACTTTTTGAAAGATTGGGTTTCTCAAGGCAATCATGCGGTATTTGTAAAAAATTCTATTGGTCACTTGCACCACGCTCATGCTGCCCGGATCACGAAAATTATTCTTTTATTGGCAATCCACCGACATCAAAACGATTGAGCTATACTCAATCCTGGGAAGAAACTAAAAAATATTTTGAAAAAAATGGGCATAAAATAGTAAACCGGTATCCGGTTGTATGTAGATGGAGAGACGATCTTTATTACACCATTGCATCAATAGTTGACTTTCAAAGAATTGCGGAAAATAAGGTAGTATTTGAGCTGCCTTACAACCCTCTTGTGGTGCCTCAAATGTGCCTCAGGTTTAACGATATAGAGAACGTGGGGATTAGCGGACGCCATTATACCTCATTTTGCATGGTAGGTCAAACATGTAATGCCGATATAAAAGGTGGATATTGGAAAGACCGATGCATTGATTTGGATTTTGGTTTATTGGTGGATGTTCTTGGTATTTCTCCAAAAGAAATAACCTTTGTAGAAGACGTATGGATTGGTGCAGGGGCATTTGGTAGCTCTTTGGAATACTTTGTTAGGGGATTGGAATTGGGAAATGCGGTTTTTACGGAATTTGAGGGAACGGAAAAAAAATACCACCCCATGAAAAACAAGATTATCGATATGGGAGCAGGTTTGGAAAGATTCTCATGGATAACCAATGGAACCTCCACCAGTTACGATTGCACCTTTGAACCTGTCTTAAAAAAAGTTTACAGCATATTAGGCTTAGGCCATTTTTCGTCCCTGGATAATAATAGCTCTGAATCAGAAATGCTTGCAAATTATTTTAGCAGGGTTTCATCAAAACTTGAATCCAATACCGATATAAAGATCATAAAAAAACTGGTTTCTAAAGAACTAAAAATAGATTATGAAAAGCTGCAAGAAATAATTACACCATATGAATCATTATTTACCATACTTGACCACATTAAAACACTAATTTTTGCCATAAGCGATGGTTCTTTGCCCTCTAATGTTGGGGGCGGATACAACCTAAGGGTATTGCTAAGAAGGTCATTGTCAATACTTAAAAAATCAGGTTTCAAATTAAGGATTTCAGATATAGTAGACATGCATATTGATCAATTACAAACACTTTATCCTGAACTAAACTATTTTAGAAATGATATTTTTACCATTTTGGACATCGAATCAAAAAGGTTTGTGGAAACTCAAAATAGAATTAGTTCCATTTCTGCCAAAATAAAGAAAGATAGTAACAGATTGGAATTGGATGATTTGATAAGGCTATATGAGTCAGATGGTATCACTCCAGACTACCTTGTTGATATGGGGCTGTTAGGTACCGTACCCACCAATTTTTACACAAAACTTTCAGAGTTGCATTCATCCACACAACCGAATAAAAAGGACAAAAACGAAATAGTAATAGACAGCGATTTAGATTTAGATTCGCTGATAAAAACCCAATTACTTTACTATCAACATCCCACCAAACACATTTTTGATGCAAAGATAACAAAGAAAATTAATGAGAATACCGTAGTATTGGATAAGACTTGTTATTATCCAAGAGGTGGAGGTCAGGAACCCGATACGGGATACATCGGAACTTTCAAGGTAGACAATGTCATAAAAATAAAAGACATAGTATTTCACCACACAATAGAAAAAAATAATTTAATAGAGGGGGAGAAGGTAAACTGCATAGTAGGGAAAGAGCGCCGTCAATCAATAACAAAAAACCATACATCTACCCACATTATCAATCAATCATGTAAAAACACATTAGGCTCATGGGTATGGCAGAATTCTGCATTTAAGGAAGAAAATTATGCCCGTCTTGATATAACGCATCACTCGGCCTTAAACAAGAAAGAGATTCAAGAAATAGAAAAAAGGGCAAATGACATTGTAAGAGCAAATCTACCCGTTTATATCAACACTTTTGATCGGGGAATAGCTGAACAAAACTATGGTTTTAGAATTTACCAAGGAGGAGTCGTTCCATCCAACAATGTGAGAATAGTAAACATTGGTGGTTTAGATATAGAAGCCTGTGGAGGAACGCATGTTTTGAATACTGGGGAGATAGGCCTAATAAAAATAATAAAAACTGAAAGAATTCAAGACGGTGTTGTGCGACTTGAATTTGTTTCGGGAGAGAATGCACTAAAACACATCCAGAAACAAGATGATCAACTACAGCATATTGTCACCAGCCTTGGTACCAGTAAAGAAAAAGTTTTGGACTCTTTTTCAAAGAATCTAGAGGAATTCGAAAACTCAAAGAAAAAGATAAAAAGCATAATAAAAAACATCTCAAAAGTATACCTGCAGCATATTTTAAACAAAGCCACATCAATAAGATCAAAAACCACCACAAGCAAATATGTCAAACTATTTTTTATTATAGAGGATGAGCTTGATGAGGAGTTCCACCTAGCCATAGGACAAAACTCTACAGAAAGCGATCCGGATCTAATATATGTTGCAGTAATCAACGGCAAAAGTTCTGCCAAGGTAATATCTTTTTGCGGAGAAAACTCTTCAAAAATCATAAATGCAGGTCTTATTGCCAAATCTGCTTCCTCAATATTAAACGGCTCCGGAGGTGGTTCACCAAACTTTGGCCAAGGCGGCGGAAAATCAACAGATAATATAAACAAAATCAGGCCAGCAATAGAGGATTTTGTAAATGAAAAAATGGTGTAAGGCACGCATATACATATTGCATAAATTACAAACAGTAATCCAAAAGGTATTTGAATTTCAAAAACAGCTAAACTTCCACCTTTTCAACTTTGACACCACACAATAAAACAACAAAAACAACCATACCAAAATTGGTTATAGCATAATGGTAACAACCATTATTGGTAAAACCACATTATAAAATCGATATAATAATATCTCACACACATAAAACGCTATACCAATGTAATAAGAGTTTAAGAATATGTCTTGACACTGAAACATCAACTTTAATTTTTTAGGTTACAATTTTGACTAAGTTATCCGAATTTTGCAATGACTTTTTTATCTCCATAGCTATGCGTCTTCCAACACCAAAGGTTTCACCATATTTATATTTTGTATAGGGAGATGTTGTAGCAAGAATAGGGTTTCCAGGCACTCTTAAGGAAACATCATAAACTATCATATCCAAATCAAGGTTAACAACACTCTGTAAAGAGAAAGGCCCTATAATCCCGGGAGGGTATTCTTTTTTAGTGCTCTCTACAAATTTTTCACCCATTTTAAAAACATTATCCAAAAGAGACTCGCGAATGCTTGCAGGCGTATGCCCAACCTCAATGTTCTGAAGCTCAATATCCATCTCCAGTTGATTTCTGGCAGGTATGGATGTGGTGTAATCATGAATATTCGTCTGCAGTCGTCTCTCAATACCTAAGAATTCAGTCTCATCATCAAGAGGAGAATAAAAAAAATTAAAGTTAAAATATGTTCCAATCAAATACTGCTCTATTACAGAATTATTTTCCAAGGTTGCTTTGTCTATTATGCCTTTGTCAATCCTATCT